>CAZZPG010000030.1:0-14598 GCA_964655975.1 uncultured Flavobacteriaceae bacterium | reverse complement strand
CGCAGAAATTACTGTTGCTGGGTTTATAGTATAATCAGTACAAACAGTTTGTGCAAAGTTTGTAATAGAAAAAAATAGTGTGACTACTAGTAGGATAAAACGTGTGATTTTTTTCATAATAGAGTAAGATTTAATTTATTAAAAAAGCCTTTAAGATAAAAAACAGAAACCTTTTATATTTTTTAGACACTGATAATGAGCAAAGTCACTAAAAAACATTAGTGTAGCCCTCTTTATAGTAAAGATAAATATACAAAAAAAATATTAATTTAATAAGCTCTTTTATTATTTCTTTCATAAAAATTAATAAACGCCTCATTTACAACCCTATAACCCCCGTCTGTTGGGTAATTTCCTGTAAAATACCAATCTCCTAAATTATTTGGGCATGCTTTATGAAGGTTCTCTACAGATTGATAAATTACTTCTACCGTGGCATTTATATCATCTGTTTTTAACATTTGAGCCGTTTTTCTAGAAATTTCTTCTGTTGTAAAAAGAGCATACATTTCTTTTACATAGTTTATAATTTTTGAGTCTGGCAACTCTCTTTGTGCTATCGATTTTTTATAAATAGTATCTAAAATATTTTCTTTATTTGTTTCTTTTAACAGTGCCAATGTAGCTCTAAAGGCGATAAAATCTTGAATTTTAGCCATATCTATACCATAGCAGTCTGGGTATCTTATTTGTGGTGCCGAAGAAACTACTACAATTTTCTTAGGATTTAATCTGTCTAAAATTTTAATAATACTTTTTTTTAATGTAGTCCCACGCACTATACTATCATCAATAATTACTAATGTATCTGTTGGCTTTACTACTCCGTAAGTAACATCATACACATGGGCTACTAAATCATCTCTTGAGTTATCATCTGCAATAAAAGTTCTTAATTTAGCGTCTTTAATGGCTATTTTTTCGAACCTTGGTCGTTCAGATAAAATTTCTGTCACTTTTTTTGCAGATAGTTTTGTGCCTCCAGTTAGTATTTTAGCTGTTTTTTGTTGATTTAATACGTCTTCTGCCGCCTCCATTATTCCATAAAATGAGGTTTCTGCTGTATTAGGAATGTATGAGAAAACGGTATTAGAGATATCATTATCTATTGATGTTAAAATATTTGGAAACACTAATTTTCCTAATTTCTTTCTTTCTTGATAGATAGAGGCATCGCTTCCTCTAGAAAAGTAAATTCGTTCAAATGAGCACGCTAAATTGGGTTTTTGTTCTAAGATTGGTTGAATAGAAGTTTTTCCGTTTTTTTTAATAATTAATGCACTTCCTCTATCTAATTCTTTTACCTCATTAATAGGTACATTAAAAACGGTTTGAATTACGGGTCTTTCTGAAGCCACCACCACTACTTCATCATCTTGATAATAAAATGTGGGTCTAATTCCTGATGGATCTCTAAGTACAAAAGCATCTCCATGACCTAATAAACCTGCCATGGCATACCCTCCATCCCAATTTTTAGAAGAACGTTTTAATACTTTTTGTAGGTTAATATGCTCTTCAATAAAAGAAGATGCCTCTCTTTTATCAAACCCTTTTTCTTTGGCTTGTAAATACAATCCTGCTACTTCATCTTCTAAAAAATGTCCTATTTTTTCCATGACAGTAACCGTATCTGTAAATTCTTTTGGGTGCTGTCCTAGTTCTACCAGTTCTTCTAGTAATTGTTTAGAATTGGTCATATTAAAGTTACCTGCTACTATTAAGTTTTGGTGTTTCCAATTACTTTGACGTAAAAATGGATGTACACTTTCTATACTATTTTTACCAAAAGTACCATAACGGACGTGTCCTAAAAATAAATTTCCAATATATGGCATGTTTTGTTCTTGCCAATTAATATCTTCTTTTTTTGTAGGATTTTTTTCTAAAACACCGTTTAACCTATCATTAATTTGTGCAAAAATATCTTGTATGGGTTGTGCTTTGTTTGAGCGAACTCTACTAATATACCTTGTACCTGGTTGTACATTAAATTTTACACTAGCAAAACCTGCACCGTCTTGACCACGGTTGTGTTGTTTTTCCATTAGTAAATACATTTTATTAATTCCGTAAAAAGCAGAACCGTATTTATCTTTATAAAATTGTAATGGTTTTAATAGACGAACCATAGCAATTCCACATTCGTGTTTTAATGCGTCGCTCATTTTATATTTAGGTTTTTAGTTGTTTTGTTTTTAAAACTCTTTTGTTCACAGGAATAACAAATATTTGTATAAAAAAAATCTGCATGGTTAGACGCAGATTTGTATTTATGATAATTCAATATCAAATTGTGTTAGTTCTTTAAAAGCTTGCAAACGGTTTTTAACTTCATCAGTAGTAAGTTCTTCCATCCTCTTTGTCCCAAATTTTTCTACACAAAATGATGCTAAGTTAGAGCCGTAAATAATAGCATTTTTCATGTTTTCAAAAGATACATCTTCTGTTTTAGCTAAATATCCACAGAAACCTCCTGCAAATGTATCTCCTGCACCTGTTGGGTCAAAGACTTCTGCCAATGGTAATGCTGGTGCATAAAACATTTTACCTTCATTAAACAATAGCGCTCCGTGTTCTCCTTTCTTAATCACCACATATTTAGGCCCCATGGTATGAATTTTCTTTGCAGCATTTACCAATGAATATTCTCCACTTAATTGGCGTGCTTCTTCATCATTTATCGTAATTACATCTACTCGTTTTAAAACGGTATGTAAATCATTTAAAGCAATATCCATCCAAAAATTCATGGTATCTAGCACAACTAATTTTGGTTTGTTAGTCATTTGATCTAATACAGACGCTTGTGTTAGTGGATGTAAATTACCTAACATAATAATACCTGCTTCTTTAAATTTTTCTGGCACAATGGGTGTAAAATACTCTAATACATTTAATTCTGTAACTAAAGTATCTCTAGAGTTCATATCATTATGATATCTACCACTCCAAAAAAATGTTTTACCTTCTTTTATAATTTCAATCCCTGTGGTATCTATCCCTTTGCTATTCATCATATCTAAATATAATTGTGGAAAATCTCCTCCAACAACAGAAACCACTCCTGTTTCTACTCTAAATTGAGATGCAGCTAAACTTACAAAAGTTCCAGAACCTCCTAAAATTTTATCGGTTTTACCAAAAGGGGTTTCAATAGCATCAAACGCAACAGTACCCACTACTAATAATTTACTCATATTTTCTTTTTATCCTTGCAAAAAGAAAGGATTTTTATTATTTATAATGATTCTTTATTAATTTTTTTACCTTAATTTTGCCTTTTTTAAAAATCTGTCTTTTATTTGGCACAAAAATAAGTTTAAAAAATGACTATCAAAGAAATACAAGAAGAAATTATTGATGAGTTTTCTTTTTTTGAAGATTGGATGGAACGTTATGAATATATTATAGAACTAGGCAAATCTTTACCTTTGATTGATGAGCAATATAAATTAAATGAAAACCTTATTAAAGGATGCCAATCTAAAGTATGGTTGTTTTCTGAATTAAAAAATAGCAAACTTATTTTTACAGCAGATAGTGATGCCATTTTAACCAAAGGAATGGTAGCATTATTATTGCGTGTTTTTTCTCATCAAAAGCCACAAGATGTACTAGATGCAAGCACTAATTTTATTGATAAAATTGGACTAAAAGAACACTTATCTCCTACCAGAGCCAACGGATTAGTTTCTATGATAAAACAAATAAAATTGTATGCTTTGGCACAAAAAATAAAAGCAACAAATTAATAAAAAATGAACGAAGAAAAAATACAAGAAATTGGTAATAAAATTGTAACTGTTTTAAAAACCATTTACGACCCAGAAATACCTGTAGATATTTATGAACTTGGGCTAATTTATGATGTGTTTGTAAATGATGATAATGATGCAAAGATATTAATGACCTTAACATCGCCAAATTGCCCCGTAGCAGAAAGTTTGCCTGTAGAAATTGAAGAAAAAGTAAAAACAATGAAAGAGATAAATAACTGCGAAGTAGAAATTACTTTTGATCCCACGTGGACTCAAGATATGATGAGCGAAGAAGCTAAATTAGAATTAGGAATGCTCTAGTCCCTCTAAAAAAATAAAACTCATTATATAATTATCCATAAATTTGCTTAACTTTTTAGAAATTTTTACAGATGAAAAAAATCTTAAACTTATTATACTCAACACGCTTAACTGCAATACTTTTTATAATTTTTGCTATTTCTATGGGAGTTGCCACTTTTATTGAAAACGATTACGGCACACAAACCTCTAAAGCATTGGTATATAACACATGGTGGTTTGAAGGAATTATGGTTTTCTTTGTAATTAATTTCTTTGGAAATATATTTAAATATCGTCTGTATAGAAAAAAAAAATGGGCAATTTTACTATTTCATGTAGCCTTTTTATTCATTTTAATAGGAGCAGGAATTACCCGATACATTGGTTTTGAAGGAACTATGAGGATTGTTGAAGGACAAACTACCAACAAATTCTTATCTGAAACTACCTACTTAAATATTATTATTGATGATGGCAAAAACCAAAAACCAACCATCCATAAAAAACTATTACTAAGTAGTTTAGGGAAAAACAAAATAGCTTTTACTGATAAATTTAATAACCAAAAAATTGATTTTAACTTAGTTGATTATATCCCCCAAGCAGAAAAAACCCTAATTGAAGATATAAATGGTAACGAGTATTTACACTTTGTAGAATCTAGCGATGGCTCTAGACATGACCATTATATAAAAAAAGGAACTCTCCAAAATATCCATAACAGATTAGTAGGTTTTGAAGCACCAAACAAAGGCTCTATCAATTTTACTTGGGTAGATGGCAAACTAAAAATAGCAACCCCTACCAAAGGTACTTGGTTTAGAATGGCAGATAAAAAACGTGGCATAATTACTAAAGATTCCATTCAAAATTTTAAATACCTAACCTTACATACTATTGCAGATTTACAATTTGTTGTACCTACCCCCCCTATAAAAGGTACTTTAAAAATGATTTCTACTGCCAATAAAGGAAACAAATCTGACTTAGTAGTTTTTAGCATCAACACCAATAACCAAACCCAACAAGTAGAAATTTTAGGAGGAAAATACAATGATAAAAATTTACAAAAACTTACCATTGGTGGTCTTAATTTTAGAATTTGGTATGGTGCTAAAATCTTAGAAACACCATTTAATATTAAACTTAACGATTTTCAGTTAAAAAAATACCCTGGTTCTGAAAGTGCCATGTCTTACGCCAGTGAAGTTACCGTAATTGAAGAAAAAGAAACCTTTAATTACCGTATCTTTATGAATCATATCTTAAACTATAAAGGATACAAATTATTTCAATCTAGTTATGATTTATCTGGCAAATATGAAGAAACAAGACTCTCTGTAAACCATGATTATTGGGGAACGCTAATTACCTACATTGGTTATTTTTTATTATTTTTTGGTTTAATGATGATTCCGTTTGTAAAAGGCACTCGTTTTGATGATTTAAAGAAAACACTTGCTAAAATTCATAAAAAAAGAGCTGCTTTAACACTTCTTTTCACTTTTTTATCTATTGGTTTTGCTACAGCACAACACACAAAAGAGCATCAACAAAAAAAACTTACAAATCAACAAATAGATTCTATTTTACAAGCTAATGTTGTTGATATAAAACATGCCGAAAAGTTTAACACACTCGTTATTCAAGATGCTGGTGGGCGTATGAAACCCGTACACACTTTTGCTTCTGAATTGGTTAGAAAAGTTAGTAAAAAAGAAGTTTTTAAGGGGATGCAACCAAGTCAAGTTGTATTGTCAATTTTAGAAAACCCACGTTTTTGGTACGAAGTTCCTTTTATTTATTTAGAAATAGGAAATACCAAAATTAGAGAAGTTATTGGTGTCGCTAAAGATACTAAGTATGCAAAATTATCAGACTTTTTTGATAGTAAATTTTCTTATAAAATAGAAAAATACGTTGCAGATGCTCAAAAAAAGAAAATTAAAAATAAGTTTGAAAATGACTTTATTAATATAGACAAACGTGTTGGTTTGTTTTACACTGCTTTGGGTGGCAGTATTTTTAGATTCTTTCCAGTACCAAATGACGAAAACAACAAATGGGTATCACAACCAGAAACTAGTAAAGCTAATTTTACAGGAAAAGATTCTATTTTTGTACGTAAAGTACTCCCATTATACGCTCAAGTATTACAAAACGCTAAACAAAAAAAGGACTACACCCAAGCAGATAAAATTCTAGATGGAATAAAGAAATTCCAACAAAAATTTGGAGCAGAAGTATATCCATCAGATAAAAAAATACAATTAGAAATTATTTACAATAAATTAGAAATCTTTAACAAACTTGCCAAATACTTAGGTTTTACAAGCTTACTACTTATTGTTTTTGTGATGATGCAAATTTTTTCAGATAAAAAATGGATAAGATTTGTAGTTAAATCACTCATTGGATTTACAGTTGTTTTATTTATTTTTCACACATTAGGATTGGCTTCTCGCTGGTATATTAGTGGTAATGCACCGTGGAGTAACGCCTACGAATCTATTATTTTTGTAGGTTGGGCAACTCTTTTATTTGGATTGGTATTTGGCAGAAAATCTTATTTAACCATTGCAGCAACTACCTTTTTAACTGCCATTATTTTAGCATTTGCACATCAAAATTGGTTAGACCCCCAAATTGCCAGCCTACAACCTGTACTTAACTCTTGGTGGTTAATGGTACACGTATCTATTATTGCAGCAAGTTATGGTCCTTTTTCTTTGGGAATGATTTTAGGAATCTTCGCATTAATGCTAACCATTTTTACGACAGAAAAAAACAAGAAAAAATTAGATTTAATTATTAAGGAATTAACAGCAATTAATGAAATGGCTTTAACCGTTGGGTTAATTATGCTAAGCATTGGAACCTTTTTAGGAGGTATGTGGGCAAACGAAAGTTGGGGACGCTATTGGGGTTGGGATCCAAAAGAAACTTGGGCTCTAATTTCTATTATGGTATATGCTTTTGTGTTGCATATGCGTTTAATACCTGGTTTGCGAGGTAGAATTACCTTTAATTTTACAGCCGTATTTTCTTACTTATCAATTATGATGACCTTTTTGGGTGTAAATTTTTACCTTTCTGGATTACATTCTTATGCAAGTGGAGATAAAGTTGTAACACCCAGAGAGGCTTATTATTATATTGCTTTCTTAATTATATTAACTGCTTTTGCTTGGTTTAAACACAAGAAATATTATCAGAAATAAATAGTAACAAAAAAAAATTACAGAATATTCTGTAAGAAATTACAAAAATGTACTTTTGTACATCAAATAAAAAACAGAAAAATAAAACAAGATGTTTAATAAAATATTCAAATTAATTATTGCAGGTGCTATTACTATTTGGGCAATTTACGAGTTTTTTCAAGGTCATATAATGAACGGAATTTCATTACTTTTTTTAGCAGGAATCTTTGTGTTTTTCTACTATAAAAATGAAATGATTTTAATGGCTTTTTTACAATTACGTAAACAAAATTTTGAAAGTGCTAAAAAATGGTTAAATAAAATTAAAGACCCAAATAAAGCTTTAGTACCAAAACAAGAGGGGTATTACAACTATTTACACGGTATTATGCTAAGTCAGACTAACATAACACAAGCAGAAAAATTTTTACGTAAAGCTGTAAAAATGGGCTTATCTATGAATCATGATATGGCAATGGCTAAACTACAATTAGCAGGTATTGCTATGACCAAAAGACGTAAACGTGAAGCTACAATGTTAATGGCAGAAGCTAAAAAACTAGACAAACAAGGGATGCTTAAAGAGCAAATGCAAATGATGAAACAACAAATGAAGAAAATATAATTTTTTTATAGTTTGTACTCTTTAAATTTAAAACCTGTTTTAGATTTAAAGATAGAACAAAATTATTATTAACGATATAAGCTACATATATCCTTTTGGCTTTAGTAGAAAAATAGTATCTATTTTAAATTTACTCCAAAACCACCACCAAATCATCTGCATTTACCATTACACCTGCTTTTAAAACAATTTTCTTAACGGTAGCATCTTCTACAGCTGTAATAGTAGTTTCCATTTTCATTGCTTCAATAATAAAAAGTGGTTGATTTTTCTTTACTTTTTCGCCTTTTTTTACCAAAATAGCAGATAACATACCTTGTAAAGGTGCCCCAATTTCATTAATATTTTCTTTGTTTGCTTTTGCGTGTTCTACTTTATCAATTTTTATTGAAGCGTTTTTAATCTGTACATTTCTTGATTGACCATTTACTCTAAAATACACCGTTACCATACCTTCTTCATTAGGTCTTCCAATAGACTCTAAACGAATTAATAATGATTTTCCTTGATCTATATTTACAATAATTTCCTCACCTCTTTCCATACCATAAAAGAAATTTTTGGTAGGTAAATCTACTAAATTCCCATATTTTAGATGATTATTGTACGCATTTACAAATACTTTTGGATACAATTTATACGATAAAAAATCGGTAATATCTGTGGGTCTTCCTAGTTCTTTTCCAAAGGTTTTTACAAACTTTTTATACTCTTTATCAAAATCTACTGGAGCTAAATGTGCATTGGGTCTATTAGTATATGGTTTTTGATCTCTTAAAATGAGCTTTTGTAATTTCTTCGGAAATCCTCCCACAGGTTGTCCTAAATCTCCTCTAAAAAAGCTAACTACTGATTTTGGAAACGAAATAGTATCTCCTTTTTCTAACACATCTTGGGTAGTTAAATTGTTACTCACTAAATATTGAGCCATATCTCCTACCACTTTAGAACTTGGGGTTACCTTTATAATATCGCCAAATAATTGATTTACATCGGCATACATTTTGGTAATTTCATGAAAACGAGATTCCAACCCTAAGGCTTGTGCTTGAGGTTTTAAGTTAGAATATTGTCCTCCAGGAATTTCGTGTTTAAACACCTCACCAGAACCTGCTTTTAAACCAGATTCAAACGGATAATAGTATTCTCTTACAGCCTCCCAATAATTAGAATATTCATTTAAACTATCAATATTTACAAGATTTTCTCTTTCATGAAAACGCAACATTTCTACGATTGAGTTAAAATTTGGTTGTGATGTTAATCCTGACACCCCACCTAAAGCAACATCTACCACATCTACACCTGCCTCTATGGCTTTTAAATAGGTGGCTGCTTGTATAGATGATGTATCATGTGTATGTAAATGAATTGGAATATTAATTTCTGATTTTAATGCCGAAATTAACTCAAAAGCAGCATAGGGTTTTAATAAACCTGCCATATCTTTGATGGCTAAAATATGAGCACCTGCATTTTCAATATCTTTTGCTAATTGTACATAATAGTTAATATCGTATTTTTTATTCTTCGGATTTAAGACATCATTAGTATAAGAAATTGCTCCTTCTGCCAACCCATTTGTTCTATTACGTACGTGTTCTATTGCTGGGGCGATGGATTTCATCCAGTTTAACGAATCGAAAATTCTAAAAACATCAACACCATTTTCCCAAGATTGTTCAACAAATTTTTCAATTAAATTATCTGGATACGCCGTATAACCAACTCCGTTTGAGCCACGTAACAACATCTGTGTTAGTATATTGGGCATTGATTTACGTAATTTTCGTAATCTTTCCCAAGGATTTTCTTGTAAAAAACGTAAACAGACATCAAAAGTAGCTCCTCCCCAAATTTCCATACTAAATACATCTGGATGATTTTTTGCAAAACCTTCTGCCACCTTCATCATATCAAAAGTACGCATACGTGTTGCCAACAAACTTTGGTGTGCATCTCTCATTGTGGTATCTGTAAAATGAACTTTTTGTTCATTTTTTAACCATTCAGAGAATTTTTCAGGGCCTAATTCTGTTAGTAAATCTTTTGTTCCTTTTTTATATGATGCGTTTGTATCAAATTTCGGAACTTTAGGGCATACAAATGTTTTATTTGAATTTACTTTTTTAATATCAGGGTTTCCATTTACAATTACTTCTCCTAAATACGTAGCAATTTTGGTGGCTCTATTTCTTGGAATTCTAAAATTGAATAAATCTGGGGTATTTTTAATAAAATTAACGGTTACTTTTCCGTTTCTAAAAGTAGGGTGCTTTAAAATATTATCTACATACAATAAATTTGTTTTTACACCCCGAATTCTAAATTCTTTTAAGGCTCGTTCCATTTTTCGACAAGCACCGTCTAAAGTTCTACTACTTGCAGTGATTTTTACTAGCATAGAATCGAAAAATGGTGATATTTTCACCCCTTGATATACACTACCTGCATCTAATCTAATTCCGAATCCAGAGGCACTTCTGTAGGTAGAAATAGTACCATAATCTGGTTTAAAATCGTTAGCAGGATCTTCTGTAGTAATCCTACATTGTACTGCATACCCGTTTATCTGTACAGTTTCTTGACTGTAAATTTTTATTTGTTGATCTGATAATTTATAACCACCAGCAATAAACAATTGTGTTTTTACCAAATCTATATTGGTAATTACTTCGGTAACCGTATGTTCTACTTGTATCCTCGGGTTTACTTCAATAAAATAAATAGTATCATCTTCATCTACCAAAAACTCTACCGTACCTATATTATTGTAATCTACTGCTTTACAAATATCTATTGCATATTTATACAAGGTATTTTTAACCTCATCTGTCAATCCAAAAGAAGGTGCAAACTCTATTACTTTTTGATAACGACGCTGTACAGAACAATCTCTTTCATATAAATGTACAGTATTCCCGTAATTATCTGCCACTACTTGAATTTCTATATGCTTCGGATTTTCTACATATTTCTCTAAAAATACGGTGTCATCTCCAAAAGCATTGAGTGCTTCTCTCTTACTTTCATTAAAAGCACTTTTTAAATCATTTTCATTTCTAATAACCCGCATTCCTCTACCACCACCACCAGAAGCTGCTTTTAGCATAATAGGATAGCCAATTTTTTTGGATTCAGACAACGCAATTTCGATAGTCAATAAATCTTCTTTACTACTTTGTATTACTGGAATATTATTTTCTACGGCAACTTTTTTGGCTTGAATTTTATCACCTAAAGATTCTAAAACAGATACTTTAGGACCTATAAAAATAATACCATTCTCTTCGCATTTTTTAGCAAAATCTGCATTTTCTGATAAAAAACCATATCCTGGATGAATGGCATCTACCCCATTTTCTACAGCTACTTTAATAATAGTATCTATATTTAAATAAGGTTTAAGAGGCTCTTTATTTGTACCTATTTGGTAAGATTCATCTGCTTTATATCTATGCAAAGAGTAACGATCTTCATAGGTATAAATTCCAACTGTTTTTACATTAATTTCTGTACAAGCTCTAAAAATTCTGATGGCAATTTCTCCTCGATTGGCAACAAGTACGGTTTTAATTTTCATTTTAATTTTTTTTTTAAATGACCTTGGGTTTTATTAATTTTATATACTTTTATCCGTTGCAAAAAAACAACAATAAGTTTATAATTCAAGTAACTTTTACTATAATGGTTATAAAATGAAATTTAATTGCATTATTTAATTGCAAAATGAAAGAAAAAGCTAACTTACAATTAACCCTAATTGCTTTCCTTTTTCTAACATAAATTGATAACAAGCATTGTATTCATTTGGTATTTTTCCATCTAAAATTGCTTCTTTAATGGCTTCTTTTAGTTGCCCAATTTCTCTACACGGTTTTAAATTGAATGTTTTCATAATTTCATCACCAGAAACTGGTGGCTGAAAATTACGTACTTTATCTCGCTCTTCTACTTCTTTAATTTTTTCTCTTACCAACTTAAAATTTTGATGGTAACGTTTAAATTTCTTTTGATTTTTAGTAGTTATATCTGCTTCACACAAAGTCATTAGTGCATCAATATCATTACCTGCATCAAAGACCAATCTTCTTACTGCAGAGTCGGTTACATTGGTTGCCAATACAATGGGACGAGAACTTAATAATACCAATTTTTGTACAAATTTCATCTTATTATTTAAAGGCATTTTTAAGCGTTTAAACAACTTATACACCATTTTTGAGCCTACAAACTCGTGCGAATGGAACGTCCACCCTTGTTTTTTATGAAATTTTTTGGTAGGGGCTTTTCCTATATCGTGTAACAATGCTACCCAACGCAACCAAACATCATCAGTATATTTTGCAATATTATCTACCACTTCTAAAGTATGATAAAAATTATCTTTGTGCATTTGTCCATCAATTTCATCAACTCCTTTTAAATTGGTTAGCTCGGGTAAAATTTGTGCTAACAATCCTGTTTTTTCTAATAGTAAAAAACCAATAGAGGGTTGTGGTGAAAGCATTATTTTATTCAACTCTACCACAATACGTTCTTTGGTAATAATATCTAATCTATCTGAATTTTTTGTTATTGATGCTAACGATTCTTGGGTAATTGTAAAGTTTAATTGTGTGGCAAATCTTATGGCACGCATCATTCGTAAAGGATCATCAGAATAGGTAATATCTGGATTTAATGGTGTTCTAATAATTTTATTTTGTAAATCTTCTATTCCGTTAAATGGGTCTAACAATTCGCCAAAAGTATCTTTATGCAAACTTAAAGCGAGTGCATTTATGGTAAAATCTCTTCGATTTTGATCATCTTGTAACGTTCCTTTTTCTACTTTTGGATTTCTACTATCTTCCGAGTATGACTCTTTTCTAGCACCCACAAACTCGATTTCTACATCTTTATAACGCAACATTGCTGTTCCGTAGGTTTTAAAAATTTGTACTTTGGGTTTGGTGGGCAACAAATCAGCCACTTTTTCAGCCAATACTATACCGTTGCCAATTGTAACCACGTCAATATCTTTGGCGTGTACATTATGAGAAACCCATTGGTTATTCAGCGAAGTCGAAATACCTCTTTGTAAGAAAAAATCTCGTACAAAGCCTCCAATTACATAACTTTCTAGCTGTAATTGAGTACTTGCTTTTGTTATATATGAAAATATATCTGCAGAAATTGCTTCTTTGTAAACTTTCTTTTGCATAAAATTATTCTCTTAAAACAACTACTTTATCTCCATCAACCTTTAAAATAGTGGAAGATTTTTGGGTGAGTTTATCTTTGTGCAAATCTACAATATAATCTACTTGCTTTAAAATTGCATTGTCTATTTCTTTGAATGATTTTGGGGTTGAATGACCACTTATATTTGCTGATGTTGATACAATTGGTTTACCAAATTTTTTAATGAGTTTTCTACAAAAATCATCTTGCGCAATACGTATAGCAACCGTATTGTCTTTTGCTATTATATTTGTTGCTAAATTTTTTGGATTTTGATATATTATTGTAGTTGGTTGAGTGGTGTTTTTAAGTATTTTTTTTACTACTGATGAAACTTTTACATATTCCTGCAACATTGATAATGAGCCTACTAACACAATTAAGCTCTTACTTTCTACTCGTTGTTTTATTTTATAAATTGTAGAAACAGCATCAAAATTTGTTGCATCACACCCAATACCCCAAACGGTATCTGTTGGGTAGAGAATGGTTTTCCCTTCACTTAAATTTCTTATGGTTTTAATAATTAATTTTTGCATGATTATTGCTTAATTTATCATACTCTTTTAGCTCTAAATTTACATTTACTATTTTTCTATTGACTTTAGGAATATAAGTAGTTCCAAAAAAGTTATTTGATAATTTTAATTTTTTAAACCTTATTCCAAATAAAGAAGGGAACGCATGAAAAAAATCTGAAGATAATACTGGTTGATGTGCATTCTTAACTACATTTTTTACTAATTGTTTATGATTTTCTTTAAATTTTTCTGAAAACCAAAGAATTAAAGGAATTTCCACTTCGCTTTTTGTTGGATTTGGTGAGCCATGATAATACAAGTTTGGTGTATCATACAAAGATTCTCCATGATCTGAAAACATAATAAAACTGGTTTCTGCATTTTGTTTTTTTAATTTGTCTAGTACTTCATATAAAAAGCTATCATTATATCTAACGGCATTATCATACTCTCTTAATAAATTTACTTTTTCATCTTTACTTTTTTCTTTAGCAAAAATATTAAATTCTTTTGGGTATCTGTTTTTATATGCCGAATGAACACCTAGAATATGTAAAAATATAACTTTCTTTTGATTCTTTTTTTGAAGGGTTTCAGCATATTTTTTCAATAAAACCTTATCATATTTATTTACGTTCTTATTATCAATATATTCAAGATTGGTACTTGATATAAAAACATCATTTTCTCTTGCTATAAAACTGGCTTCACTTTCATGTTTTCCGTAAACTGGCTGGTTGGTTAACCAATACGTCTTAAAACCAACTTCTTTAAATGCTTTAATAAAGGAAGGATATTTCCAATACCCCTCTTCGTTTAGGTATTCTGCCAATGTAAACACTCGTTTTAAAGAGTTTATGGTTTGGTTTGCCGCGCTTACTACATCTTTATATACTATTAAATTTTCATTTTTCATTAAAGGTGTAGTTGTTCTTTCATAACCATACTACTCTAACTTA
>CAZZPG010000029.1:0-14678 GCA_964655975.1 uncultured Flavobacteriaceae bacterium | reverse complement strand
ATTGGGCATCTCGTAACCCTTCAAATGTAAAAAAACTTGGACCAAAAAGGGCAAAAAACAAGATAATTCCTCCCAATATATACAATGCTTTTTTTAGTGCTTTTTCTTTTTCTTCTGATGAAATTTTTGAGGAAAAGAATTCTCGTAACGCTAAAATTCCTAATAACGGAATTGATAATTCTGCGATGACTTGGATTGATGAAACTGCTCTAAATTTGTTGTATAAAGGCACATAATCAATAAAAAAATTAGTGAATCCAGCAAAGTTTTTACCCCAACTTAACAGAATAACAAAAACAGTTGTGGCAACTAACCAATTTTTTAATCGTCCTTTTACTAAAAAAATCCCTAAGAAAAATAAAAAAAATAGGATTGCTCCAATATAAGCAGGTGCTTCTACTATTGGTTGATTACCCCAATAAGTTAGCACTTGTTTAGAATAAGATTTAGCTTCTACTACCCCTACTTTATCTTTAATGGTTTGATAAAACTGTGTGTCTTCCCCTAAAGATTCAACGGTTCCTCCTCCCATAAACCTTGGGATAAATAGGTTAAAGGTTTCCGCAATACCGTAACTATATTCTGTAATATATTCTTTATCTAAACCAGAAGTTACCATTTTTTTACTTCCATCAGGATTAATAGTTAATGTTGATTTACCTCGTGTACTTTGGTCTGCATATTGTTTCATTGCCAATAAACGTGTTGAGTTTACAGCAATACCTAATGTTATAGCAAACACTATTAAACTTGCTTGTTTAACAAATGTGGATAGTTTTTTTTCTTTGATGGCTGCAATCAACTCAACAATTCCTAAAATAAGAATACTAAATCCTAAATAATAGGTCATTTGTGGATGATTTGTATAAACCTCTAACGCCATGGCAAAACCAGTTACTACAAAACCCACTAAATATTTTTGCTGATAAATCCATAAAACTCCTGCTAACACAAAAGGCATATAGGCAATGGCATGGGCTTTTGCATTATGTCCTGCTCCA
The DNA here is from genome assembly GCA_964655975.1 of uncultured Flavobacteriaceae bacterium. Taxonomy (GTDB): domain Bacteria; phylum Bacteroidota; class Bacteroidia; order Flavobacteriales; family Flavobacteriaceae; genus Polaribacter. The sequence continues at coordinate 13,677 of CAZZPG010000029.1, read as the reverse complement.
AAAATAATGATAAGATAGGTAGAAAACCCAAAGGATAATGCTCCTAAAACGGCTAACTTCCAATCTGTTTTTAATGAGATGAGTAAGAGAAAAAAACCTACAAAGTAGAGAAATAAATAATCTGCGGGTCTTGGTAAAAACCGAAAAGCATCATCTATATATTTTATAAAATCATTCGGATAATAGGCACTTAATTGAAATGCTGGCATTCCACCAAATGCAGCACCTGTCCAATACGGTTCTTTCCCTTTTTCTGCTCTATAATCTACAATTTCTTTAGACATTCCCATAAACTGAGTAATATCACTTTGTTTTATTTGTTTTCCACTTAAAACTGGTGAAAAATAGAGTAATGATGCAATTACAAAAATTACAAAAGCACTAAAAAATGGAAGTATTTTTTTAAAATTCATTTAGTCTATTTCTTCATAATCTACATATTCTCCAACAGAGTCATTACTATGTTGATTGTTATGTGGTTTTTTGTCTATAATGGTTTCTCCTTCTTTAATATCAGGTTTTGTTTGCTGATTGTTAAATTGAGATGCCTTGTCTTGCATTTTATTCATCATTTTTTTTATTAATAATGGAGCAAATAATCTTGCCAAAAATTTTAATCCATAATAAATTAAAAATAAAATGGCTAAAGTTCTAAGTAAATTCATTGGACCTGCTTCTTGCATTGAATCAATAATTGTTTTTTAAAATTATTCAAAAATAACAATTATACAACAATTGTAACGTTAAGATTCTGTAAAAAAAAAATGAATTTGTAAGTTCAAATTTTTACAGTATGTTTGTAGATAATCCAAAAAAATAAATTTACTAGAAATAGCACATAAAAACATGAGATTAACTTTAATAATACTCCTCTTTTTTATCAGTTTTTTCAGTGCAAATGCACAGTATACTGATGTTATTAATTCTAATAGACCTGGGTTTTCTGAAAGCCCATATAGTGTTGGTAAAGGAGTTTACCAATTAGAAAGCAATTTTTTTTATAGAACCCTAAATCTAAACCCTACATTTTCTATTCCAAAATCTTTTGGAATAGATTTATTCTTTAGAACAAGTTTTTTTTTAGATAAATTAGAGTTAAACACACAAATTACCTATCAAAGAGATCGTGTTATCTTTAAAAACACCAAGATTCCTAATGATAATATTTATGGTGTAAGCAATTTATTAATTGGAGCAAAATATTTGATATTTGAACAAGAATATGAAGATAAATCTAAAGAAATAAGAAGTTGGAAAAAACGTTTTGCTTTTGATAAAAAGCGTCTAATTCCTTCTATTTCTATCTATTTAGGATTAAATACCGACATGGTTAATACCATTTATAAAACAGGGGCTATGACTCCAAAAATAGGTATTTTACTACAAAATAATTTATCGAATTACTTAAATATTATTACCAATTTTTTTTATGATAAAATAGGAAGTGATTCTTCTGAGCTCTCCTTTATTGTAAGTAGTACCTATAATTATACTAATCAATTTTCTTGTTTTTTTGAAATTCAAGGCGTGTACAATACCTATAAAAATAATCTAAATTTTGGTGTTGGTTTGGCTTATTTATTTAACCCTAACCTACAAATAAATACATCATATAGATATTTAACAGAAAAAAAATTAACTGGTAATTATATAAGTCTTGGGGTGTCTTATAGATTAGATAAACATAAAAAATATACTCAACACGAGGAGAATGAAGGTAAAGAACCCAAGAAAAAAGGTTTTTTTGGCAACCTTTTTAATAAAATAGAAAATCTTTTTAAGAAAAAAAACTAAAAAAATAGTACCTAAGGAGGAAAAGAAAGAACTACAAATTAAATAGATTTCATACATTTGTTGTATGCTTATACTTAAAGAAATGATATCTAAAAAGGAAATGAAACAATTTGTTTTATTTCCTTTTTTACTTTATAAAAAAAACAAATACTGGGTGCCACCAATTATTAAAGATGAATTAGAGAACTTTGATAAAACTAAAAATCCTGTTTTTAAAACTGCCAGTGCTCGGTTTTTTGTAGTAAAAAAACACAATCAAATTGTTGGAAGAATAGCAGCAATCATCAATAATTTTGAAATAGGACAACAACAAATAAAAAAAATGCGTTTTGGATGGTTTGATGTAATTGATGATATAAATGTTAGCAAAATTCTCCTCAAAAAAATAGCAGAAATTGGGTGTCAAAATCAATTAAATTTTATAGAGGGCCCCGTCGGTTTTACCAATTTAGATAAAACAGGTGTGCTTACTTACGGGTTTGACCATATTGGCACTATGATTACTTGGTACAACCACCCATATTATAAAAATCATTTTAAGCAATTAGGGTTTACAAAAGAAAAAGAGTACCTAGAAGACACATTTAAATTTACTAATGTAGATGCAAAATATTATGCACGAATTAGTAATATTATTAAAAAAAGAAATAGTTTAACAGCTTTAAATTTTACAAAAACTAAAGATATTATCCCTTATGTAAATGAAATGTTCAAGCTCTTTAGTACATCCTACTCTAAACTATCTACATTTGTTCCTATTTCTGATGAGCAGATAACCCATTTTAAAAAGAAATACATCTCATTTATCAATCCAGAATACATTAAATTTGTAGTTGATAAAAACGCTAAATTAGTAGCTTTTGCCATAGTAATGCCCTCATTTTCTAAGGCTTTACAAAAAGCGAAAGGAAAATTATTTCCTTTCGGAATCTTCTACCTACTCAATGCCAAAAAATATGCTAAAGATGTTACTTTTTACTTAATTGGCGTTCATCCAGAATACCAAAATAAAGGAGTGCATGCTATTATTTTTGACCAATACACTAAAACTTTTGCTAAAAAAGGAATAGAAAATTGCATTAGAACTCCAGAACTGGCAGACAATGATGCTATTAGAAAAATCTGGGAGAACTTTAATCCTATAACTCATAAAAAACGATGTACTTTTAAAAAAATACTTTAATGCAACTATTTTACAACAAAAACATATCAATAAAAAATACTCAAATTACTTTTGATAAAACAGAAAGTAGGCATATTGTACGTGTATTACGTAAAAAAGAAGGTGATATTTTACATATTACTAACGGAAAAGGAGTTCTTTTTAATTGTAAAATTTTGATAGCAAATGATAAGAAATGTATAGTTACCATTACAAAAACACAAAAAAAAATAAAACACTGGTTCTACCATTTGCATATTGCCATTGCACCCACAAAAAACAGCAATCGGTTTGAGTGGTTTTTAGAAAAAGCTACTGAAATAGGTGTTGATGAAATTACTCCTATCATTTGCCAAAACTCAGAAAGAAGAGTAATAAAGATAGACAGAATGCAAAAAATTGTACAATCTGCCATGAAACAATCATTAAAATTTACCCTCCCAAAACTAAACGAACCAGTAAAATTTTCTACATTTATCAATCAAGAGTTTAAAGGTAAATTACTTATCGCTCATTGTGAAGATACTGATAAAAAAACACTCAAAGACGAAGTAGAAAATGTAAAAAAAATTACTATTCTTATTGGACCAGAAGGAGATTTTTCTTTAAATGAAATTACAAAAGCAATTGCCCATAATTTTATACCTATTTCTTTAGATAAAAGTAGGCTACGTACAGAAACTGCTGGTTTATTTGCAGTTAGCACTATCAAAATTATCAATCAGTAAAAATTATGCAACCAACTATTTTTAGTATACAAACCCACAAGCAGTTTACAGAAGTTGCATTACAGGTTTTTAAACATCAGTTTGAGAATAATAAGGTGTATCGTTCTTTTTGTGATTTACTTTATAAACACCCGAGTGATGTCACAAAAATAGAGGATATTCCGTTTTTACCCATTCCATTTTTTAAATCACATCAAGTAATTTCATCAGAAAGTAAAATACAAGAGATTTTTACAAGTTCTGGCACTACAGGAAACATAACTAGCAAGCATTTTGTCACTAAAATTTCTCTATACCAACAAAGTTATACTAAAGGGTTTGAGTATTTCTATGGAAATATTGAAGAATATGTTGTACTGGCTTTGTTACCCAATTATTTAGAACGAAAAGGTTCTTCTTTGGTGTATATGGTAAATGATTTAATCTCAAAATCAAAACATACAGAAAGTGGTTTTTATTTGCATAATTTAGATGATTTGGCTCAAAAACTTATCAAATTAGATAAAAAAGGGCAAAAAACACTCTTAATTGGTGTTTCTTTTGCCTTGTTAGATTTGATTGAAAAACACCAATTTCAACTCAAAAACACCATTATTATGGAAACGGGTGGTATGAAAGGGCGTAGAAAAGAACTTATCCGTAGCGAATTGCATCAAATTTTACAAAACGGATTTGGAGTGTCTAAAATTCACTCAGAATACGGAATGACAGAACTCTTAAGTCAAGCCTATTCTAAGGGAAACGGTATTTTTACCACACCGCCTTGGATGAAAGTTTTAACACGAGATACCAAAGATGCCCTAACTATTTTACCTCCAAATAAAACAGGTGGCATTAATGTGATTGATTTAGCCAACTACAATTCTTGCTCTTTTATTGCCACTCAAGATTTAGGAAAGGTTTTTGAAGATAATAGCTTTGAAATCTTAGGGCGTTTTGACCATTCAGATATTAGAGGCTGTAATTTAATGGTGTTTTAAAAGATTTTTTAGGGCTTAAATTTAGTGAAGTATTAGACACAAATTTCACAAAATAGACTTTAAGTCTGTAAAACAAAACCTACAGACTCTCAATTTATAGTAGTTTATTTAATCCATTTACCAATTGTAGAAGCTTTATAGTTTTCCATCATATCTATTAGCTCATCTATGTTGCTACTTATTAGTAACATCTCTTTGTTTTGTTTTTTTAAAAACCCTTTGTTTACCATTGTTTGCGTTAAGTTTATTAGCTCGTCATAAAACCCATTAATATTTAAAATTCCCATTGGTTTTTTATGCAATCCTAATTGTCCCCACGTAAGCATTTCAAAAAACTCTTCTAAAGTGCCAAAACCACCAGGTAATGCAATAACTCCATCAGATAATTCATTCATTTTCACCTTTCTTTGATGCATCGTTTTAGTAATAATTAACTCTGTTAAATTACTGTGTGCTATTTCTTTTTCCTTTAAAAAATCAGGTAAAACTCCTATAACCTTACCTTTTGCATCTAAAGCCCCGTTAGCCACAGCCCCCATTAAACCTACGTTTGCACCACCATATACAAGGGTTATCTTCTTTTTGGCTAAAGTTGCCCCAAGTAAATATGCTTGTGCTGCATACATTTCTTCTGAACCAAAACTTGATCCACAAAAAACGGTTATGTGTTTTATCTTTGTTTGTGTATTTTTCATCAATTCATCCTTAAAAAATTACAATTCGGTAGTTTAAAAATACCTAATACCTTATTTTCAACTACTTTTATCCTATCAAAAATACTTAAAAATGATAGAAGTACGGAATTTATCGAAATCTTTTGGATACTTTAAAGCAGTTAAAAACATTAATTTCACCATACAAAAAGGAGAAATTTTTGGTTTTTTAGGGCCAAATGGAGCAGGAAAATCGACCACCATACATATGATGAGCTCCCTTTTATTTGCTGATGAAGGCACCGTTTTTATTGATGGCATCAACCTACAAGAACAACCCAATGCTTGTAAAAAATTAATTGGTGTAGTGCCTCAAGAAATTTCTTTATATGATGAATTTTCTGCTTATGACAATCTTCTTTTTTGGGGAAAACTCTACCAAATTCCTACCAAAGAATTAAAAAAAAGTATTGATACTATTTTAGAACTCATCGGTTTATCAGATAGAAAAAATGACTTAATTAAAACTTTTTCTGGTGGAATGAAACGTAGAGTTAATATTGCCGCTGCCATTTTACATCAACCCAAAGTATTGTTTATGGATGAACCCACGGTTGGTGTAGATCCGCAAAGTAGAAACAGGATTTTTGAAGTGGTAGAAGCACTAAACAAACAAGGTATGACCATTGTGTACACCACGCATTATATGGAAGAAGTAGAACGTTTGTGCAACCGAATTGCCATTATTAATGAAGGCAATATCATCGCTCAAGGAACACAACAAGAATTACAAAAAGAAAGTACGGTACAAGAAGCTATAGAAATTCGGTTTCAAGAAATTTCTGAGGAGCAAATAGGAGAATTAAAAAAAACTCATCCATCAATACATCAAAAAAAGAATACCATTATTATTTCTTGTAGCATACAAAAAGAATTGTCAAATATTATAAGTATTTGCAATCAACAAGAATTAGTGATTGAAGATATTCAACTTAAAAAAGTAAATTTAGAAGCCATTTTTTTACAGCTAACAGGAAAAAAATTAAGAGATTAATCTCCTCTCTATCTCCCCAAAAGAGAAACAAAAACCAAAATTAGTATGATACAGACCATATTTAAAAAAGACTTAAAATTATTTTTTGCCGATAAAAAGGGGGTAATACTCACTTTTTTGTTGCCCATTTTATTAATTTCATTATTTGCCTTTGCTTTTGGTGGCGTTGATGGTAGCTCAAAAATAGCACCTATACAATTACTTATTGTAGATAATGATAATTCTATCGATTCTAAAAGTGCCATCGTAAAATTAGATTCTCTAGAAGGGATTACCATCATCAGAAAAGAAAAAATAGTAGCAGAAGAATTGGTAAAAAAAGGAAAATATGTGGGTGTTTTAATTTTTGATAAAGGATTTCAAGATTCAATTGCCAAAGGAAACAAACTACCACTTGAACTAAAGTATGATTTGGCTAGAGAAACAGAAATGGGAATGTTACAAGCGATTTTAATACAAAACTTAATGAGTAGCATCGGAAAAAAAATAGTAAAAGCAAAAATAATTAACTATTTTGATACCAAATTTCTAGGAGCTACAAATTTCAAACAGAAAGTAATGGATGATATGGAAAGTGACAAAGGAACTTCTTCTATGATGAGTAATGATTCTATAGGGTTAAAAATGACCTCAATTATTAAAGAAAATTCTAAAAGAGGAAATTTAGGTTTGATTCAAGCAGTTGCAGGAACTGCCATTATGATGTTATTATTTAGCATTACAGGTATCGGCGGGGGTTTGTTAGATGAAAAAGATTCAGGAACTTTAAAACGATTATTATACTCACCACTAAAATCTACCGATATTTTATTTGGGAAAATGGGAGCTACTTTGGTAGTGTCTATTTTTCAATTAGTTGTAATGTTTTTATTTTCTTGGTTAGCATTTGGTTTGCCCATTTTTAAAGGTATATCTTCCTTACTATTAATGATTTTAGCTACTGCTTTTGCCGTATCTAGCTTTGGTATCTTCTTGGTATCTATCTCAAAAACTCGTCAGCAATTACAAGGGTATAGCACTATAATTATTATGTTAATGTCTGCTATTGGTGGTAGTATGATTCCGTTATTTATAATGCCCTCAATTATGCAAAAAATTGCAATAATTAGTATCAATTATTGGGGTATTCAAGGTTTCTATGATATTTTTTGGAGAAGTTTACCACTCACAGAAATTCTACCAAAAATAGGAGTTTTAATTGGTATAGGAATTATAATGATACTGGTTTCTGTGCATTTATTTAAAAAGAATTTAATAAAAATGGTATAGGTTTTTATTCTTATTTATCCCTCAAAAGGTTTTGAACCCTTTTGAGGGGTGGCGTATTCTCTATTAACAAAATTTTAACTCTCTAAAAAATCAAGTTGTTTAAAAAATATTTGCAGAATACAAAAAACCTTTGTTAATTTGCAGAGTGAATACTCACTAACTTAATTTAAAAAATTCAAATATGAAAGGAAAAAATAATATTGCAGTTGGTTTTTTAGTAATGGGACTATTTATGGCGTATGGATTTTTTTTAATTTACCTTAGAGATTTTGCTCCAGGAAAAGAAGAATGGATAGCAAATTACTCTCAAGGAAAACATTTCGAAACAAGATTAGCACACGTACACGGTAATTTATTTGCTTTTTTAAATATCTTAATTGGCTACTTATTAATCCGTTTTAATAATCAGCTTAAAAATGTAAATTTCATTTCTTGGTTAGCACTTGTAGGCTTATTAATGCCAACAGGTATTTTAGCTGAAGTATATTTTGGTGCTCCACCGTTTTTGGTATTAATCGGCGCAATTGCTATGACAGTATCAGTAATTTGGTTAGGTATATCTTTCTTTAAAATGAAACAAATAAACACTTAAAAAAGATGATAATTGATAAAATTACAAAAAGACAGTTAGAGATTATAGAAGCAGCAGGTAAAATTTTATCAGAATCTGGAGTTTCTAATCTAACCATAAAAAATTTAGCCAATGAAATGCACTTTTCTGAAAGTGCCATCTACAGACACTTTAAAAGTAAAGAAGATATTATTGTAGCAATGTTATCTTATTTGGCTGATGATATGGATAAAAGGTGTAAAAGTATTTTTGAAGATGAAGATTCTCCTGAGAAAAAATTTATCAAATTATTTAAAGCACAATTCTTATTTTTTAGTAAAAATACTCATTTTGTTGCTGCAGTTTTTTCTGATGGATTGATGGAGCAAAGCCAACGTATTAACCAAACTATTTTAAAATTAATGACCATAAAAATGACACATCTAATGCCCATTATTATGGAAGGTCAGCAAAAAGAAATTTTTACAAATGAAATTGCTCCCGAAGAACTCATCCATATTGTTATGGGAGCTTTAAGGTTGCAAATGTATAAATGGCGCACCGCACATTTTCAATTTGACATTAATAGAAGTGGAGAAAACATGATTTTTGCATTATTAACTCTAATGAAAACAAAATGAAAACCTATATAAAATATATTCTAGCAATCATTATTGGAGCTTTTGGGTTTCTTACCTTATATTTAAGTGCTTCTATCATTTTTGATTTAGGAGATATGAGAGTAAAACAAGGTGATTATGTACCTTTTGTAATTTGGTCAAACTTTGTATGTAGTTTTATATATATAGCTGCTGCATACGGATTTATAAAAAATAAAACTTGGACAACCAAAATTATGATAACTTCCGTATTATTGCTTATTATAACATTTATTAGTTTTCTAATCTATATAAATTCTGGAGGAATACACAAACCTATAACTGCAAAAGCATTAGTTTTTAGAATAAGTATTTCAGCTATAACTACTTTTATAGCATATTTTACCATCACAAAAAAGAAAATTATTAATGAATAAAATGTTAAAAATAACGGTTCTACTTTTAATAATCTCCTTTGGCTCTTTTGCTCAACAAAAAGATGATATTATAGGCAAATATTTATTGCCTAATAATTTAGAAATTGAAGTCTTTAAAGATAATAATGGTTTTTCTGCTAAAATTATTGCACTAAATAACTATAAAAATGGTCAAACAAAAGATAGTAAAAATTCTAATAAATCTAAAAGAAATGATTTATTATTGGGTAAAATTGTCCTTACAAATCTAGTATATAACCCAGCAAAAAATCAATGGAAAAACGGAAAATTATATGTGCCAGATAAAGGAATTACCATTAATTTAAAAGTAACAAAAATAAAAGGAAATGAAGTAACTGTAGTGGGTTCTAAATATATTTTTTGGAAAACCATTACTTGGAAAAAAATAAAAAACTAAATTAAAAAAAATTAACTCATGAAGTTAGTAAACATTCACAAACGATATTTTTTTTTAATCCTCTTTGGGATAGGAATGCAAAATATACAAGCACAAGAATGGACCTTAAACCAATGTATAGATTCGGCATTAGTACATAACAAAAAATTAAAGATTGATGCCAATAATATCTTACTTGCTAAAGAAAAGCAAAAAGAGGTAACGGCTAATTTAATACCAAAACTAAGTGCTTCTTTTGATTATAAGTACTATTTTGATTTACCAACACAGTTAATGCCTGCAAAAGCATTTAATCCTACTGCCCCCTATTGGCAATTTAATGCAGCTCAATTTGGTGTACCTCATAATATGAATGCCAATATTCAAATTGGTATGCCTTTATATAACGCACAAGTTTACGGAGGTATAAAAACCACCAAAATAGCATCGAAATTAAGAGAGATTCAATATCAAAAAAGTAAAGAAGAAATATATATCTCTATTTCTAATATATATTACAATGCTCAGATTATAAAAAATCAAATTATTTTTATAGGTAAAAACATTAAAAACTCATCAAAGTTATTAAAAAATTTGAAGCTACTAAAAAAACAAAAATTAGTAACTGGCACCGATGTTAAAAAGATAGATTTACAGGTAAAACAATTAGAAACTCAAAAACAACTATTACTTAATAAATACAACCAAATAATAAATGGCTTACGTATTGGCATGGGAGTTTTAGAAAATAATCTTGAGGTTTCTTCTACTATAAATTATAAGGAATTAGCACAGTATTCTAAAAATAAAATTACTGATATTAAGCTAGTAGAAACAAAATCTGCATTAACAGATAGCGAAATTAAAACACTCAAAAAAGGAAGAATTCCAACCGTTTCTTTATATGGTTCTTACGGAAAAATAGGATATGGTTACGATAAAAAACCAAATGACTTTCTAGATTTTTACGATGTGTCTTTTGTAGGACTTAAAATAAATATCCCTGTGTTTGATTTGTCTAGGAAACATAAAATTAAACAAAAAAAGATTGAAAAAGAAAATACCGAGTTGCAATTAAGTTTACTAAAAGAACAAAATACTATAGAAATTGAAACGGCTCAAAAACAAGTAGCGATTTCTAAAAAAACAATAGACAATACAGTAGATCAAATTACAATTGCACAATCTATTTATGACAATACATTGTTACAACACAAAGAAGATACCACTTCTTTAACAGATGTATTACTAGCAGATAATAACCTAAGAACAGCACAACAAAATTATTTACAAGCAGTAGTAAATTATTTAAAAGCAAACTTAGAACTTAAAAAAGTAACAGGAAATATATTAAACTAACACCATTAGAAGCCCTTCCCTTTATAGGAAGAATTTAGGATGGAGATTAAACCATAAAAAAATGAAAAAATATATCAATATTTTAATCTTAGTAGCCATTGTAGTGCTAATTGGAGTTAAATTAATGGAAAATAAAGAAATTGTAGAAAATAGAGTATATCAATACAATAAAGAAAAATCCATCAAAGTATTTACCCAAAGAATAAGTACTAATAATTTAGCCATTCAACAAAAATTTACAGGAACCTTTGAAGCAAACAAAGAAGTACGTGTACATGCAGATGTACAAGGAAAAATTGTAAGATATTATGTAGAAGCAGGAAGTAAAGTTAAAAAAGGACAATCTTTGGTAAAATTAGATGATAGCTTATTAAAGTTACAATTACAACAAGTAAATATACAAATAGAAACCTTAAAAAAAGATTTGGCTCGTTACCAAATATTAGTAAAAGCAGATGCCATACCCGGTATAAAATTAGAAAAAGTACAGCAAGGTTTAAAAACAGCTAAAACACAAAAACAAACCATATTAACACAATTAGGTAAAACCACCATAAAAGCACCTTTTAGTGGTGTGGTTACTATGAAATTTCAAGAAATAGGAGCATTTGCTGCACCTGGTGTTCCATTAATATTATTAACAGATATTGGATCGTTAAAATTTACCATTTATGTTTCTGAAAAAAATTTAGATTTATTTAGCCTAGGTGACACACAACAAATTATTACAGATAAATTACCAAACTTAAAATTACAAGGAAAAGTTACTAGAATAGGAAGCAAAGGAAATATGAGTAACAATTTTACCATAGAATTTTCTTTAAAAAATACTGCTGATAAAAAATTAAAAACAAAAATGTTTGGTAAAGTAGCTATTCCAGGAAATATAAAAGAAGCCAAAGCTATTGTAATTCCTGCAAGAGCAATTGTAGGTAGCGAAATACAACCACAAGTATATGTAGTAAAAAATGGAAAAGCACAACTAACCAATGTATCTATTGGAAAACGTTTTGATAACAAAGCAATTATATCTTCTGGACTTAACGAAGGAGATACCGTAGTTATTAGTGGCTTTATTAACCTTTTTGAAGGAGCAAATGTAATTAATTAGAGAGCAAAAAACAGAAAAAAAAACTTGTATGTCTTTTTTCTATTCTTTTTTTATCTCTTTTCTAAAAATATAAAGATGAACTTAACAGAAATTTCCATAAAAAGACCCTCACTAATCATTGTATTGTTTAGTGTGTTTATTCTCTTTGGGTACATAGGGTTTACCAACCTTAGTTATGAGTTAATGCCAGATTTTAATCAACCAGTAGTAGTGATTAAAACCATCTATCCAGGTGCAGAACCTCAAGAAGTAGAAACCTCCGTTTCTAGAAAAATAGAAGATGCTCTTTCTAATTTAGAAGGAATTGATTACCTAGTAACCAAATCATTACCAAATGCATCTGTAATTATTGCTAACTTAGATTATGGTACAGATTTAGATAAAGCAATGCAAGAAGCACAACGTTATATAGACAATATAAAACGAGATTTGCCAAATGAAATTTTACCACCAGTAATGAGTAAAGTATCACCAAATGATTTACCTATTATGTCTATCAGTGCAACTTCTAACTTACCATCCGAAGTGTTTTATCAAAAAATGATTGATGATTTCTTACCTCAAATTCAACAAATAAAAGGAGTAGCAGAAATTACTATTTTAGGAGGAGAAGAACGAGAAATTCAGGTAAAACTAGATCAAAATAAATTAAAACTCAATAAATTATCATTAGCACAAGTGGTAACTGCCATTAACATGGCTGGAAAAGATATCCCTTCAGGAAAAATCCAATCAGAAACAGAAAGTAATTCGGTACGTGTTATTGGTAAATTTAAAACCATTCAAAATATAGAAAATGTACAGGTAGGGATGAATCAACCTGGGTCACCCATTTATGTAAAAGATATCGCTACGGTGGTAGATGGTATTAAAGAAATTACTTCGGTAAGTAGATATAATGGTAAAAATGGTATAGGATTATTACTAAAAAAACAAGGAGACGCAAATGCTGTAGATGTTTCTAAAGCAGTTAGAGAACGTTTTGAGCTCATCAAAAAAAATTATGCAAAAGATAATGTAGCCTTTGTAATTGCTGATGATAGTACAGACAATACCATTGCTGCAGTAGACTCTGTAGTGCATGATTTGATTTTGGCTGTAATTTTGGTTTCCATTATCATGCTCCTATTTTTACGTAGTTTTAGAAACTCATTAATTGTACTAATTGCCATACCAACATCTTTAGTAACTGCCTTTGCTATGATGTGGATTTTAGGCTATACCTTAAACTTAATGACACTGTTAGCAATGTCATTAATCATTGGTATTTTGGTTGATGATGCAACAGTAGTTCTAGAAAACATCCAACGTCATTTAGACATGGGAAAAGACAAACGTACTGCAGCGATGGATGGGCGTATGGAAATAGGTTTCTCTGCTATTTCAATTACACTAGTAGATGTGGTGGTTTTCTTACCAATTTTATTCTTACAAGTTTTTGTGGCAGATATGTTAAAACAATTCTCTGTGGTAGTAATTACGGCCACCTTAACTAGTTTATTAGTAGGGTTTACGCTTACACCTTGGATGGCATTAAGAATAGGAAAATCTGAAGATTTACAACCTACTAATTTTTTTAACAAA
>CAZZPG010000028.1:0-14747 GCA_964655975.1 uncultured Flavobacteriaceae bacterium | reverse complement strand
TAATTTCAACTTGCCAGAAGCCAAAGAATATGCAGTTGCCATGGTCTTTTTACCCAAAAAGAGAAATCAACGTTATTTCTGTATGGATATTTTTGAAAAAGAATTGAAAAAACAAGATTTAGCTATTTTAGGGTGGAGGCATGTGCCTGTAGATCATTCTGCAATGGGAAGAATCGCATCAAAAACAGAACCAAAAATCAAACAACTTTTTGTAGGAAAAAACGATGTAGATTTAACACCTGCTCAATTCAATGCAAAATTATTTGCTGCCAGAAAAATTGCCGAACATAAAATTATCACTTCAAAAATATCTGAAGCTACCTATTTTTATGTTCCCAGTTTTTCAACCACTACCATTATTTATAAAGGGCTTTTAATTCCAGAAGATATCGGTATGTATTACTCTGATTTGCAAGAACCAGATTTGGTAACACGTTTGGCATTGGTACATCAGCGGTTTTCTACTAATACATTTCCTGCGTGGGAGTTGGCACAACCCTTTAGATACATGTGTCACAACGGAGAAATTAATACCTTAAGAGGAAACGTAAATCGTATGCGTGCCAGAGAAGAATTGATAAAAAGTGATTTGTTTGGCGATGATTTTAAAGAAATTTTTCCAATTATTATGGATGGAAAATCAGATTCTGCATCTATGGATATGGCATTAGAATTATTGCTGATGACAGGAAGATCTTTACCCGAAGTAATGATGATGATGGTGCCAGAGGCTTGGGAAAAACACCAAACGATGGATGAAGATAAAAAAGCCTTTTACGAATACAATTCGTGTATTATGGAACCTTGGGACGGACCCGCATCCATACCTTTTACAGATGGAAATTTTATAGGAGCCTTGTTAGATAGAAACGGATTAAGACCGTCTAGATATACCGTTACCAAAAACGGAAACGTAGTAATGTCATCAGAAATTGGTGTATTAGACATCAAACCAGAAAACGTGGTAAAACACGGTAGGTTAGAGCCTGGTAAAATGTTTTTGGTAGATATGAATGAAGGAAGAATTATTGAAGACGAAGAAATAAAACAAAAAATTGTAAGTAAACATCCCTATAAGGAGTGGTTAAACAAGCACACATTATCTTTAGCAGAAGTGCCTTATACCAATAATAAATGTGTTGTAGAATTGTCTGATTACAAAACGCGTTTGCGCATTTTTGGATATTCTACAGAAGACTTAAGCACCATTATTACACCTATGGCAACCCAAGCAAAAGAAGCCATTGGCTCTATGGGAACAGATACGCCTTTGGCAGTTTTATCAGACAAACCACAGTTGTTATTCAACTATTTTAAGCAACTTTTTGCACAGGTTACCAATCCGCCATTAGACGGAATAAGAGAAGAAATTATTACCGATATTAGTTTGGCTATTGGAGAGGATAGAAATGTTTTTAACATCATTCCAGAACAAGCAAAAAAACTAAGAATTCAAAACCCTGTAATATCAAATGAAGATTTAGATAAAATTAAAAACATTAGTCATCCAGATTTTAAATGTGCATCTATTTCTACTTTATATTTAGTCGACAAAGGAGTAAACGGATTAGAACAAGCCTTAGAAGATTTGCTAAATCAAGTAGAAAAAGAGGTAGATAGAGGGGCTAATATCATCATTTTATCAGATAGAGGTGTTACCAAATACCATGCACCCATACCGATACTTTTAGCCTGTTCTTATATACATCACTCATTAAATCACCGTAAGAAAAGATCTAAATTTGGCATTGTTATAGAAACAGCAGAAGCAAGAGAACCACATCATTTTGCTACCCTTTTTGGATATGGAGCGAGTGCTATCAATCCGTATATGGTGAATGAAATTATTGAGAATTTAGTACACGAAAAAGTCATCAAAAATACTGATGCATCTACTGCAGTGAACAATTTTAACAAAGCTATAGGAAAAGGAGTTCTTAAAATAATGAACAAAATAGGAATCTCTACTTTACATTCATACAGAGCTTCACAAATTTTTGAAATCCTCGGATTAAAAAAGCCATTTACAGATAAATATTTTCCTTATACACCTTCTCGAATTGGAGGAATTGGATTGTATCTCTTAGAAAAAGAGATTGCCAAAAGACATAAAAATGCCTTTGAAAAAACAAAAATACCAGGAGTTTTAGACCTCAATATCGGAGGTGATTACCGATGGAGAAGAACCGAAGAACGCCATATGTTTAATCCAGATACGGTTGCTAAATTACAACAAGCCGTTCGTTCTAAGAGTAAAGAAGCGTATCAAGTTTATGCAAATCGTGTAAATGAACAAAGTAAAGGTTTAATGACTCTTAGAGGCTTGTTTGAATTTGTAGAGTTAGACCCTATTTCTATTGATGAAGTAGAACCGTGGACTGCCATTGTAAAACGCTTTAAAACAGGTGCCATGTCTTACGGATCTATCAGCAAAGAAGCACATGAAAATTTAGCGATTGCCATGAACAGAATTGGTGGAAAAAGTAATTCTGGAGAAGGAGGTGAAGACAAAACTCGGTTTACAAAATTGACCAATGGTGATTGGAAAAACAGTGCCATTAAACAAGTAGCTTCGGGTAGATTTGGTGTTTCGAGTAACTATTTAAGTAGTGCACAAGAAATTCAAATTAAAATGGCACAAGGTGCAAAACCTGGTGAAGGAGGACAACTTCCTGGAGAAAAAGTATTGCCTTGGATTGCAGAAGTACGAAATTCGACTCCTTATGTAGGATTGATTTCTCCACCACCACATCATGATATTTATTCGATTGAAGATTTAGCACAATTAATTTTTGATTTAAAAAATGCCAATCAAAAAGCAAGAATCAATGTAAAATTAGTATCAAAAGTAGGCGTTGGAACTATTGCTGCAGGAGTTGCCAAAGCAAAAGCAGATGTTATTTTAATCTCTGGATTTGATGGTGGTACAGGAGCATCTCCTCTAACATCACTAAAACACGCAGGTTTACCTTGGGAACTCGGACTCGCAGAGGCACAACAAACTTTAGTAATGAACAACTTAAGAGGGCGTGTGGTTTTAGAATGCGACGGGCAATTAAAAACAGGAAGAGACGTAGCTATTGCGACACTTTTAGGTGCAGAAGAATTTGGTTTTGCCACCGCTCCGTTAGTCGCTTCTGGATGTATTATGATGAGAGCTTGTCATTTAAATACCTGCCCTGTCGGTATTGCCACTCAAGACCCTAAATTGAGAAAAAACTTTAAAGGAACTCCAGAACACGTTATCAATTTTATGTATTTTGTTGCACAAGAATTGAGAGAAATTATGGCTAAATTAGGATTTAGAACCCTCAAAGAAATGGTGGGACAGGTTCATAAATTAAATGTAAACAATGCCATAAAACATTATAAAACTAGTGGATTAGATTTATCTAGTATTTTATATCAACCAAAAACAGAGGAAGATTTAGCGTTGCACAACACTTCAAAGCAAGAACATCATCTTGAAAATGTATTGGATATTCAAATTTTAAATGATGCTCAAAAATCTATCAACAATAAAATAATATTGAGTTTAACCTATCCGATTAGAAATACAGACAGAGCTGTTGGTGCTATTATTAGTAATGAAATTTCTAAAAAATACCATGATGCTGGATTGCCAGAAGATACACTAAAGCTTACCTTTACAGGTTCTGCAGGACAAAGTTTTGGAGCTTTTTCTACTAAAGGATTAACGTTAACCGTTATCGGAGAAACTAATGATTATTTAGGAAAAGGACTTTCAGGAGCAAAAATCATCATCAAAAAACCGGCAAAAGCAACGTTTAGTGCACAAGAAAATATCATCACAGGAAATGTTTCTTTTTATGGAGCGATAAGTGGTGAGGCGTATATTAACGGAATTGCAGGAGAGCGTTTTTGTGTTCGTAACTCTGGAATTACCACGGTAGTGGAAGGAATTGGAGATCATGGATGTGAATATATGACAGGAGGAAAAGTAGTTATTCTTGGAAAAACAGGACGTAATTTTGCGGCAGGAATGAGTGGTGGAATTGCCTATGTTTTTGATAAAAATCATCAATTTAAAGAATATTTATGTAACAAAGAAATGGTAGATTTAGATCCGTTATCAAACAAAGATAGGAGTGAATTGAAAGTTCTGATAGGCAAACATCATTCATATACTAATAGCAAATTAGCTTCTGAGTTTTTAGAAAATTGGGAGGCTTTGAGCACGCATTTTATTAAGGTATTTCCGAAAGATTACAAAAAAGTGTTAGAAAGAATTACAAATAAAAACAACAACCAATCAATTGCATAAATTATGGGACAAATAGGAGGGTTTAAGAAATATAAAAGAGAAAATGAACAAAATAAAAATGTACAAAATCGTATAAAAAATTACAAAGAATTTACTCTCCCTTTAACAGAAGAAGAGTTGAAAAAACAAGGTTCTCGTTGTATGGAATGTGGCGTTCCGTTTTGTCATAGCGGTTGCCCATTGGGGAATTTAATTCCAGATTTTAATGATATGGTGCATTTAGGGGAATGGCAAAAAGCCTCAGAAATTTTGCATACTACTAATAATTTTCCTGAATTTACAGGAAGATTATGTCCTGCTCCTTGCGAAAAAGCCTGTGTTTTAGGGATTATTGATGACTCTGTTAGTATAGAAAATATAGAAAAACAATTGGTAGAACGTGCTTTTAAAGAAGGTTGGATTGTACCTGAGCCTCCTAAAAAACGAACAGGAAAAACAGTAGCTGTTGTGGGTTCTGGCCCTGCGGGTTTGTCCTCTGCCCAACAATTGAATAGAGCTGGTCATTTGGTTACTGTTTTTGAAAGAGAGGATGAAATTGGTGGTTTGTTACGCTATGGAATTCCTAATTTTAAATTAGAAAAAGAAATAATAGATAGACGCATCGCTATTTTAAAAGCTGAAGGAATTCTCTTTAAAACCAATACAGAAGTTGGTAAAAATTATTCCATAGAAAATTTAAAAACATTTAATGCTACGGTACTTTGTGGTGGTGCCACCGTTTGTAGAAGTTTACCTATTAAAGGAATTGAAAGTAAAGGTGTGGTACAAGCTATGGATTTTTTAAAACAACAAACAAAATTGTTATTTAATAAATCTATTGATGATGAAATTATCAATGCAAAAGATAAATATGTAATTGTAATTGGTGGTGGTGATACGGGTTCTGATTGTGTAGGAACCTCTAATAGACAAGGAGCAACTTCGGTGATAAATTTTGAAATTATGCCGAAACCTCCTGTGGGTAGAAGCCCGAAAACTCCTTGGCCTTTTTGGCCATTGCAACTAAAAACAACTACTTCTCATGAAGAAGGTTGTGATAGAAATTGGCTGATTAATACTAAAGAGTTTATTACTGATGAAAAAGGGACTTTAATCGCTTTAAAAACTGTAGAGGTAGAATGGGTTTTAAAACCTCAAGAAAGACCCCGGTTGGTAGAAAAACCGAATTCAGAAAAAATCTGGAAGTGTGATTTAGCTCTTTTGGCTTTAGGGTTTACAGGAGCAGAAAACTCGTTAAGTCATCAATTAGGTATAGAAATGGATGCTAGGGGTAATTACAAAGCTACAAATTATCAAACCAATATTCTGAATATTTTTGTAGCAGGAGATATGCGTAGAGGACAATCTTTAATTGTTTGGGCAATCTCTGAAGGAAGAGAAGTAGCAAGAGAAGTAGATATGTTTTTAACAGGAAAAACACTTTTACCAACAAAAGGAGAAGGAAATTTACTTAGTGTGTAAAAAGAGTTAAAATTATTCTTTTCTTTTACTAAACTCAAATTTAACCGCAAAATCTTTGTTAGAAACTATAGATTTTAATCGGGGTTTTTCTAGGTAATAAAAAAAATTGTAGAAAACTCATTTTTAGGGTTCTCACAAATAAAATAGGGTTCTCATTTATGCTAATTACTTGTAAATATAAGGTGTCTTTTTCTCTTAAAGTAACCCTGGTTCCTGTAAAATCATCATTCCAATATTTATTAGCTTTATGGTTTGGTTTATCATTTAATCGATTCTATTTTCCAATGAGAAATTAAGATTTTTTTGTTTTAGATTTTTTAGAGTTGCAAGAAATCATCAATAATAAGAATTGTGTATTGCATAGTTTTATAGTAAAAGTCAAATATCCATCAAATAATTGAGCTGATTTTTAGATAAAAAAATTGTAAATTCGCATCACAAGAAAAGACTAGAAGATGTTAGATAAACTGCAAATAGTAAAACAACGTTTTGATGAGGTTTCTGATTTAATCATCCAACCAAAAATTATTTCAGACCAAAAAAGATACACAAAATTAAGTAAAGAGTATAAAGATTTAGGTGATGTTGTTAAAAAGATAAAAGAATATGAATTGTTATTAAACAATATTGCCGAAGCTAAAGAAATTATTGCTGATGGTTCTGATGCTGAAATGGTAGAAATGGCAAAAACGGAAATGGATGAAGCCAATACTCGTATTCCACAATTGGAAGAAGAAATAAAGTTTTTGCTAATTCCAAAAGACCCAGAAGATGCAAAAAATGCCATTGTAGAGTTGCGTGCAGGAACAGGAGGAGATGAAGCAAGTATTTTTGCTGGTGATTTGTTTAGAATGTACACAAAATACTGTGAAGGAAGAGGTTGGAGAGTAAGCACTGTTGATTATAGCGAAGGAACAAATGGTGGTTTTAAAGAGATTCAGTTTGAAGTTTCTGGAAATGATGTTTACGGGATTTTAAAATTTGAAGCAGGTGTACATCGAGTACAGAGAGTACCTCAAACAGAAACTCAAGGGAGGGTTCATACTTCAGCTGCTACATGTATGGTATTTCCAGAAGCAGAAGAGTTTGATGTAGAAATTAATCCAAAAGATGTACGTATAGATTTTTTCTGTTCATCAGGACCTGGTGGGCAATCGGTAAATACTACGTATTCTGCGGTGCGTTTAACACATATCCCAACAGGTTTGGTAGCACAATGTCAAGACCAAAAATCGCAACATAAAAATAAAGAGAAAGCCTTTAAAGTATTGCGTTCTCGTTTGTACGATATGGAATTGGCAAAAAAACAAGCAGAAGATGCATTAAAAAGAGGCTCTATGGTGAGTTCTGGAGATCGTTCTGCAAAAATTAGAACCTATAATTATCCTCAAGGAAGAGTTACAGATCATAGAATTGGCTTGACCTTATATGATTTATCAAACATTATTAATGGGGATATTCAAAAAATAATTGATGAACTTATGTTGGCAGAAAATACGGCGAAGTTGAAAGAATTAGGAGAAAATATATAATTACTCAGATAAGAATTAGTTAGTTTAAAAACAAAAATAACAGAAAAGCACAAACTTTGTAGGTTGCACTTAACTGCTGTTTTTTACAGACTGTGTTATGCCACGTTTGGTTTTTATTCCCTTAACTCATCTGAAAGGTAAAAAGATTTATGTTGAGGAACATATTCCATCTTTAACTTACAGATTGTAGCACAACCTCCTGCATCTAAACATTTTCCTATAGCTTTTCCACAAGACCATTTTCCATTACATTTAGTTTTCGTAGTTTTTCCTCCATTTGTACAACTAACTTCGTATTTATCTCCACTTGATTTAAAATTATTTTTGTCTGCTAAATCAAGAGCAACACCCCAACTTGGTTCTTTTTCAGAAGAACTTACAAACTCGATAGTGTTGTCTTTTTTATTCCAATTATATTCTATATAAATTACTTTTTCACTAGTTACATTGAATTCCATATTAGATACTTTATCAAAGAAACTATTAAAAGTTAACACTTCTCCTTTTAATGTTTCTAATTGCTCATTGCTGTTATCACATGATGATAACATTCCTATTGATAATAAAAGGCTTAATATAAAAATTACTTTTCTCATAATTAGTTTGTTTTATGATTAACAATATCGCGTATGTACAATATAATTATGAGAAAAACAAATTTTTTACTTTTTTTACTTCTGTCTTTTTCTGTTTTTTCCCAAAAAAGTATTGTTAAAGGTAAAGACAAAAAACCTTTGTCAGGTATATTGATTACCGTTTTTGTCTAAAAACAAAATACATTGCCTACCAATATTCTGATAATAAAGGGAGGCTTCATATCTTCTTTAGAAGATATACCCGTTGTGTATTTAGAAAAAGTTGTGCATATAAAATTATTTGTTGAGAATTACAATTTACTGATTTTTAGTAGTTTGCATAATTTTTTTTAAATGCACAATGGGTTGATAATTATAAAATTGAAATTCATCAGATTTATAATCTATATTAAACTTAGGCAAAGAGAAATGTTCTAACAGCCTCATAAAAACGAAGCAATAAAAAAACAGCAATAACTAGCAAAGACCACAGTAATGTTTTTAAACCTGCTTTTTGGTAATATTTTTTATGATTTTGAGCATCTTTAATATAACTATATATCATAAAACCTACAAAAACCACTACAAAAGAAATAGCAAAAATAATCTGACCCCTAGTAAACATAAAATAGTATTTTTGACAAAATTAATAAAATGAATTTTGATGCAATCATAAACTAAGAAATTCCTTATATGAAAACAGCAATAATTTTTGGAGCAACCTCTGGTATAGGAAAAGAACTTGCCAAATTATTACTAAAAGACAACTATAAAATTGCCATAACAGGGCGTAGATTAGAGCGTTTAGAGGCATTAAAAAAAGACTATCCAAGCCAAGTATTAATAAAACAAAATGATATTCAGCAAGTAGATGAGGTAGAAAAAATATTTTATGAAATAGTTTCAGATTTCAAAAAAATAGATTTAATAATTCAATCATCTGGGGTAGGATTTATCAATCCAAAATTAGAATGGAAGGCAGAAAATGAAACTATACAAACCAATGTAGTTGGAGTTACTAAATTGTATGATTTAGCATATAATTTATTTAAAAAACAACAATATGGGCATTTGGTAGGCATATCATCCATAGCATCTATTAGAGGAAATAGAGGAGCACCATCTTATTTTGCATCTAAAGCATATCAAAAAGCATATTTAGAAAGTTTGTATTTTAAAACCAAAACCATTAAATCTAAAAAAGTTTTTATTACAGATATTCGCCCAGGATTTGTAGATACATCCATGGCGTTAGGAGATGGTATTTTTTGGATGGTTTCCTTAGAAAAAGCAGGTAAACAAATTTATAATACTATTAAAAAGAAAAAAAGAGTAGCATATATTTCTAAACGCTGGTGGTTTATTGCTTTTGTATTAAAACACTTGCCTGCTTGGATATTAAAAAAGATAATTTAAAAATAATAATAGATGAAAAATAAAATAGCAGCTGTACATAAATTTCATACAGCATTTAAATTAGGAATAAAAAATATACCAACCGCAAATATTGGAAAAGACAGAAATTTACTTCGTTTTAATTTGATGAAAGAAGAAAATGAAGAGTACTTAGAAGCAGCTCAAAATAATGATTTGGTTGAAATTGCAGATGCTTTAGGTGATATGTTGTACATTTTATGTGGAACAATTATTGAGCATGGTATGCAAGATAAAATTGAAGAGGTTTTTAATGAAATACAGCGTAGTAATATGAGTAAATTAGACAAGGACGGAAAGCCAATTTACAGAGAGGATGGTAAAGTTTTAAAAGGCTCTAACTATTTTAAACCAAATATTAAGGCTATTTTAAATAAATAATCTCTTAAAAATTATCGTAACTAACACCTAAACAATAACTTAAAATGATATTTTTTGATAAAATCAATAAAAAGAACAAGAGATACCTTTATTAAAAATACTGATTCTACTATATGTTTATAATGCTTTTAGTCTTTATTTAACTTTAAGAGAACACTAAAAATAAATAAACTGTTCATTATTTATTAATAAATGGTCTATTTGAGATTTTATTTTTTTAGTACCAATTTTTTTTAAAAGCTCTAAATGATGATGATGATGAGTGTCTGTACCAACAAAATCATACAAATTTTCTTTTAATAATTTTTGACTTACTTTTTGTACATTTTTACCATACTGCTCTGTTAATGATAACAGGTTTAATTGGAATAAACATCCTGCTTTTTTTAATTTATAATAATTATTGTAGTTATTATGATAAAAATTATAACGCTCAGGATGTGCTAAAATAGGTTTATACCCTTTTAACTGAATATCAAAAAGTATTTCATATAAATTTAAAGGAGCATTAAAGTAAGACATTTCAACCAAAATAAAAGAGTCTTTTAATGTAAGAATATCGTTTTTTTCTAAACGTTTAGAAAATTGTTCATCCATCATATATTCTGCAGCAGCGTAAATGGATATATCTGTAATATTTCTGTTTTTTAACGCAATTTTTACTTCATCTAATTTAGATTTTATGGTTTTGGTTGAATTAGGATACACATCTCCTAAAATATGAGGAGTTGTAATAATTCTTTTTATCCCATAAGAACTCATTTTTTTTATCAATTCGATAGAATTGTCTAAATCTTTTGCACCATCATCTATCCCAGGAAGTAAATGAGAATGAATATCAACAAACCTATCAGAAAATATTTTTGTATACGGTATTTCTTTTTTTTTGAAAAAAAACATCTAAATAAATTTTATGCAAATTTACTGACAAAAAGCATACCAATAAAAAATATTTTTAAAACTATATAAATTGAGTTATAAAAATAAGGTTGTATATCCAATTATAAAATAATATCTTTGGAGTAAATATATTTTTATTATGATTTTAATTGCAGATGGAGGATCAACAAAAGTAGATTGGATTGCCTTAAACAAGAATAAAGAAGAAGTTTTTAGAGTAAGAACTTTAGGTTTAAACCCTGCCGTTGTAGATCAAAAAGAGCTTAAAAATAGAGTTGTAAATATATTTCAGCTAATAAATATTAAAGAACAAGTAAAAGAAATTTTTTTTTATGGTGCTGGCTGTGGAACACTAAAACCGTCTAAAATTTTACAAGAGGTTTTTCAATCTGTCTTTACAAATGCTAAAATTAATATTGCGGAAGATATGCTGGCAGCTGTATATGCTGCAACAGGTTTATCTCCAGCAATAGTTTGTATTTTAGGAACAGGATCTAATGCTTGTTTTTTTGATGGAAAAAAAGCAAATATCATTACACCTTCATTAGGCTACATTTTAATGGATGAAGCTAGTGGAAACTTTTTTGGGAAAAAATTACTGAGAGATTTTTATAACAAAAAAATGCCAAAAGTATTATTTAAAGAATTTGAAAAAACGTATAATTTAGATATAGATTTTGTAAAAAATAGTCTTTACCAACAACCTAACCCAAATACGTATTTGGCAACTTTTGCAAAGTTTTTATTTGAATTTAAAGAAAACATCTATATAAGAAATATAATTTTTGAAGGATTTCAACAATTTTTTAAATATAGAGTACTTCCTTTTAATAAAACTGCTTCAACTCCATTATATTTTATTGGCTCTATTGCTTTTTATTTTAGAGATATTTTAGAAGAAGTAGCAAATAAAAATCATTTACAAATTACAGGTGTTATTCAAAGACCTATAAATAAATTAATTGATTTTCATAGAAATTATATTAATTAATAACAGCTAATAATTTTTCTAAAGCCATTACTCTTGATCCCTTAATTAGAATTGTTTGATTTGTTATAGGATTTTTTTGCAAAAATATTTTAAGATTATCAACCGTTTTAAATTTTAAAAAAGTTGAATCTGTTTTATAAAAAGTTTTACCTACCAAAAAAACAGAATCAAAAGAATATTCATTAATTAAATTAACAATTAGTTGATGCTCAAGGAGGCTATTTTTACCTAACTCAAACATATCTCCTAGTATTATTGTTTTGGCTTTGTATTTAGAGAACGAAAAACTTTCTAATGCAACATTTACACTAGAAGGATTGGCATTATATGCATCTAAAATTATGCTATTATTTTCTGTTTTTATAATTTGTGACCTATTGTTTTTGGGAATATAATTTTCAATAGCATTTATAATATCTATAGTAGTAACTTTAAAATATTTTCCAACGGTTATTGCAGCTACAATATTATTAAAATTGTAACTGCCAATTAAGGAGCTTTGGATAGTATTCTTTTTATAAAAAACTGAAACAAAAGGGTTTGTATTTTTTAAAAGAATTCTATTATCAAAAAAAACCTGATTCATTTTTTCTGTTTTTTTAACCTGTATACTATCAGAAGTATTTACAAATACTATTTTATGATTATTTTTTAAATATGTATATAATTCAGATTTTGCTTTAATTACTCCTCTTAAATTTCCAAAACCTTCTAAATGTGCTTTTCCAAAATTAGTAATATATCCATAATCTGGTTCTACAATTTTACAAAGAAAAGCAATTTCTTTAGGATGATTTGCTCCCATCTCTACAATACCAATTTCAGTTTTAGGGGTCATAGATAATAATGTAAGTGGTACGCCAATATGGTTGTTTAAATTACCTAAAGTACATACTGTATTAAATTTTTTACTTAATACAGCGTTAATGAGTTCTTTTGTAGTGGTTTTTCCATTGCTTCCTGTTATACTAATAATAGGGACGTTTAATTTTTTTCTATGAAAATTGGCTAGTTTTTGGAGTGTTTCTAAAACATTTTTTACAAGAATAGTTTTGTTATTTTTTTTGTATTTTTTTTCATCAATTATAGCAAAAGATGCTCCTTTTTTAAGAGCATGATTTGCAAACATATTACCATTAAAATTGGCTCCTTTTAATGAAAAAAAAATAGTGTTTTTTCTAATACTTCTTGTGTCTGTATCAACAATATAATATTTGGTATATAGGCTATAAAGTTGTGCTATTTTCATTTTCTAAATATAAAAAACCTCATTGAAAAAACAATGAGGTTTTAAATAATTTTAATGATTAATTATTTAACGTTTTCCAATTTTTTTTTTCGTTGTTGGATATAGATTGTCTGTTACACATCTAAAACCAATATAATTAGTAGAAACATACTGTGGTAAATATC
Organism: uncultured Flavobacteriaceae bacterium; assembly: GCA_964655975.1. Taxonomy (GTDB): domain Bacteria; phylum Bacteroidota; class Bacteroidia; order Flavobacteriales; family Flavobacteriaceae; genus Polaribacter. Next base: position 1,775 of record CAZZPG010000028.1, on the reverse strand, counting down.
TTCTTTGTGCTGGGTCTAACCAATACTCTCTATCTCGCCAAGAACCTCCTTTATAAACACGTGTTTGGTTGCTAATTAAAGTTGTTCTTCTTTTAGAATCATATTTTTTTATAAACCTTCCTGTAATAGAATCTTTTTCAATAGATGGTTCTACAGGAGAGTTATACATTCTTGATTTTAAAGATAATTGTGTTTCATCATCTCTATAATATCTAGAGGAACTATGATCTCCATCATTTAAACTAGTATTGTTAGACATTCTATAGTTTCTCCTCATATAGGTGTCATCTTTTGTAACTGGAACATATTTGATGGTTCCTGGCAAATCTATAATAATTATTTTTCCATTAGGTAATGTGTCATAAGTAACCTTTGCAAGATCAGAATTACCAATAATAACAACTTTTCCATCTTTATTTATCATTTTTTTCGTGAACATATTTCCTCTAAAATAATTAAAATCATTGGCTTCATTATCTATAATCGGTCTATAAACATCTGCCACCCATTCGGCAACGTTACCAGACATGTCATAAAGACCAAAACCGTTTGCAGGATATGATTTTACTCTAATAGGTATATCAGAACCATCACTACTCCATCCTGGTAAACCACTATAGTCTCCTTTTCCTTGTTTAAAATTTGCTAATTGATTTCCTCTATATCGTCTAGAGCGTTCTCTAGTATATTTCCCTTTCCAAGCATATTTTTTTCTTCCTTTTACATTATTGTACTCTCTATTTTCTACGATGGCTTTTGCAGCATACTCCCACTCAGCCTCTGTTGGTAATCTAAATTTCTGTGTTAAAACCCCATCAGAAGGAGTAATAGGTCTTCCTTGAAATGCTCCTTTGGCAGGTTTTGGTTCTCCTTTTTTTCTAATTTTTCTTATAGGCATTCCTTTTTTATAAACGGTTGTATCTCCATCAAAAAGTAACTTTGCATCTGTTAAGAAAAGATCTGTATCAAAAAAATTTCTAATGCTGTCATTTTCAAAAATATTTTTAATATAACCTTTCTCTATTAATGTTTTAAGATTAACCGCATTGGTTCTCCATTTACAATATTGTGTTGCTTGTATCCAACTGACACCAACAACAGGATAATCTGCATAGGCAGGATGACGTAAATAGTTTTCTGAAAGTAAATCAGTATTTCCTAAGCTTCTTCTCCAAACAAGAGTATCTGGTAAAATAGAGTTATATATTTGTCTGTATTTTTTTTCTTTGGGAGGAAAAACATCTCTAATATTTTGTAGATATAACATATATTCAGAGTTTGTAACTTCTACTTCATCCATAAAAAATGAACGAATATGCATTTTTGTAGGGGTTGTATTCCAATCAAACATTACATCATCTTGTACATGTCCCATAGTAAATGTTCCTCCTTCAATAGAAACCATTCCAATAGGAGGTTCTTGCCCCATAAAAGGTTTTCCTTTTATATAGTTACCGTATTTTGGGTCATTAAAATTCCATCCTGTTAAAGTAGATTTTTGTTTGCCTGCACTATTGCAATTAACTAATAGTAAAGAAGTTAAAATATACAATGATAAATTTAATACTTTTTTCATTTTCCTAATATATGTTAATAGGTTTTTATTAAGGCTTGCAATTTACACAAAATAACTTTTTAAACAAGTAAAAAGTGAAATTTAACTATAGCCATTTTTCTTATATAACCCCTATAACGATGCGTTAATTGTTTTAGTACAATTCCGTCCTAAATAAATTTTAAGACAAAACAAAAGTACTGATTTCACTACAAAAACA
>CAZZPG010000027.1:0-15732 GCA_964655975.1 uncultured Flavobacteriaceae bacterium | reverse complement strand
CACTTTTCTTTAAGGTAAAAAAGACAAAAGAGACTGACCGACAAAACAAGGGGTTTAAAAAGGAGTTTCTAAAAAGTCGAAACAAGACGACAAATGACTAAAGAGTAGGTTTTAGACAAACCCAATAAGACAAAGGAAAAAGCTCGACAAACAGTTAATCTATATAGGAATAGGGCATAAAAAAAGCACCTCATAAGAGGTGCTTTATGCGGTCTGGACGGGACTCGAACCCGCGACCCCCTGCGTGACAGGCAGGTATTCTAACCAGCTGAACTACCAAACCGTTGCTAATAGCGGGGGCAAATATAAGATGCTTTTTTTTATCTGCAAATAGTTTTTTAGAAAATTTAAAGAAATTTTTGCCTTCTTACCAGATAGGCTGTTAAAATCTTATAAAATCCTTTATTAATATCTACTGGTACATAATCTATTTTGTATTGCAAACATTTTATTTTTAATTCTTTAAAATATTCAGAAACTAATTTGGTGTATTCTTCTTTTATGTTTTGAGTATACAAATTTATTTCTTCTCCTGTTTCTACATCAATAAATTTCTTTGGAGAAGTATCAAAATCTAAGTTAAATTCGGTATTACCATCATAGGTATGAAATAAAACTACTTCATGTTTATTATATTTTAAATGACGAAGAGCCTCAAACAATTCTTCCTTTTTTTTTGTAGTTTGAAACATATCTGTAAACAAAAAAACTAATGACCGTCTATGTATCTTTTCTGCTACTTCATGCAAAAAACGATAGGTTTCCGTTCCTTTTTTTGATGATGATACTAGCAATTTTTCTAATTGATGTACTAGCATTGCTCTATGCCTATCACTTCCTTTTTCTGGGGCATAATACTCATACGTATCTGCATAAATACTTAATCCTACAGCATCTCGTTGCCGCTTCAAAATTTCTATTAATGATGCGGCTGCCACAGCAGAAAACCCTACTTTATTTAATGTATTAATTTCTTGTTTTTTTACAAAAGGATAATGCATTGATGCAGAATTATCAATAATTATATGACAGCGTAAATTGGTTTCTTCTTCATATTTTTTGATGTATAATTTTTCTGTTTTGGCAAACAATTTCCAATCTATATGGCGTGTGCTTTCTCCTTTATTATATAACTTATGTTCTGAAAATTCTACCGAAAATCCATGAAACGGGCTTTTATGTATTCCCGTAATAAACCCTTCTACTATTTGTTTGGCAAACAAATCTAGATTTTTTATTTCTGAACTATCTATTTGAGAAAGGTTAATCATTTTTATTATTTAATAATTTGAGCTCTAAATAAATTATCTGTAGCTTGTAGTAATTTACCTTTTAAGACTGGATTGAAATTTGGATTTTCTTTTAAAAACCCATTAACAATACGAAATGATTCTTTAGAAGAATAATTACCAACCGAACTGATTAACCATCCTTTTGGGAAAAAAATATCTCCTGTTAATTGTATTTCCTCTAACTCTTTTAAACAAGATCTTAAATGCTTAATACTTGTTTTTTGTCGTAAGGGATGATGTATATTATTTAATGCCATTTGCACCCATAACTCTTTCTCTCTATTCTTTTCTAGCAATAAAGATTTCATAAAATTATCTCTAATATTATTGTCATTTGAAAGAGAAGGCAATAACCATTTAAATCTTTTTAACTTATCTGAGTTTGTTATAAGTTTTTGTTGTTGTTTTAAAATTTCTGATGCTTTTTTATGTTTAAAGATAGCTAATTTCATTGCTAATGAAATATAATTATTTTCATTTAAAAATAAATTTTTAAAATTTATTTTTTTAGACCAAATATTATATAAAATTTTTACACCTTCTCTATTATAAGAAATATTTTTTAGAAGATTATAAATTATTGTTTTTTGGTTTTTGTTTTTTGGTTTAGATAACTCTAAGAGAGTTATTTTTACTAAGTTTGAGGCTTCATAATTTCTTTTCTCTTCTACTAAGAAAGTCCAAAAAATAGTATTTATTTTATTTGCAATAAATTTTAAAATCAATTCATTTTTTTCACTCTTTAAAGCCTCTAAAAATGTTTGATATGTATGTAAAGGAGATACTTTTCCATTTAACATATTTTCATACAAATTTATATATTGATAGCCTCTTGATACTTCATCTATCAATTCTTTATATTTATGAATTTTCTCATTATCAATAGGAAAAACACCATAACCAAAGCCATTTGAATTATATATTATTTGGTTTGGTTTTTCTAAACCAATTGCTTGGGTGAGTTTTAATTGCTTATCAGAAATTGTTGCTTTTATTTTTTTAATTTTATTCTTATAAATTAAAGAAATATTAAATGTTTGTTCCCAAATTTTATTTGAACTATTTGAGGCTTTTTGATTAATGATAAATGATGTGATTTTTCCTTGCTTATCAAATTTTATTTCATCTGAAAAGATAGGTCTTCCTGAAGAGTTTACCCAAACTTTACTCCATTTTTTAATGTTTTTTGATGTTTTCTTATCTAAAATTGTAACCAAATCATTCCAATCAGCATTATCGTTTGCATAATTTTTTATATATTCTTGAATTCCTTCTTTAAATTTTTCTTTACCTAAAATTTCTTCTAATTGACGCATCATAATAGGTGCTTTGTGGTAAATAATATTTCCGTACAAAGAACCTGCATTTTTTAAATTTTTTAAAGATTGGCGTATTGCATTTGCCCCTTTGGTTCTATCCTCAGAATAAGCCTTAGGGTAATGAGACATCATAAAGTTTAAATTATGATTTATTTTTTTAAAAATAGGATTCATAATTTTATCTGCCATAAAATTAGCAAAAACTTCTTTCATCCAAACATCATTAAACCAACGGATACTTACAAAATTCCCAAACCACATATGAGAAGTTTCGTGTGCTATAAGTTTGGCTCTATTTAGTTTTTTAATTTGGGTTGCATTTTGGTCTAAAAACAATAAAGACTCTCTATATTGGGTTGCTCCTATATGCTCCATGCCACCATATTGAAAATGAGGTATTGCTACAAAATCCATTTTTTGAAAGGGAAATTTTACAGTGGTATAATTTTCTAAAAAATTAATAGATTTTTGATGAATATTAAATATTTTATCTACACTTTCTAATATTTTTCCTTTATTATCTTCACGATATAAAAAACGCACATTAAATGCTCCTAGGTTTTTATTTTTTTCATAAAAATCCCCTGCAACAAATGAAAACAAATAGGTGCTCATTTTATCTGTTTTTCTAAAAATATGTTCTATAAAATTACCCTTATTTATTTTTCTTTCTTCAAAAGCACCACATAATACTTTCCACCCTTTTGGTGTAGTAATATTTAGTTTGTAATTTGCCTTTATATCTGGTTGATCAAAACAAGGAAAGAGTGTACTTGCTCTATCTGGAACTAATAAAGTGTATAAAAAATCTTTATTCCTATTAAGTGATAACTCTCCTGCTATAAAAGAAATTTCTATCTTGTTATTTCCTTTTTTTAAGGTATTCTTATTTATAATTATATGTTCTTTTTTGTGTTTTATAGCTGTTTTATTTCCATTTACAATAATATATTTTAGCTTGGTTGTAGATTCATTAAAATCTAAAAATAAATCATTTTTTAATGTATTGATTGATAGTTTTAATTTTAATTTAGCTAAAATTTGGGTAGTTTTTTCTAATGGAATATTAAAAGACAATTCATATAAAACATTATTTACTTGTTGCTTTCTGTATTGAGCCAATTTTAAAGAGATTCCTTTTTCTAGTGTTATTTTTTTTTCATCTTTACAAGAGAAAATAAGAAAAATGACAATAAGGAAATAAAAATAATATTTCATTTTAATAAAAATTTTATATTAAATATCATTGAGTAAAAAGTTTTTACGAAAAAAAAAATAGATTATCACAAAGATAGCTTTTGTAAATAACTTATATACAAATTATAAAATTTTACATTTTTTTTCTGAAAAAATAATTTATAAAAACTATTCTAGTTTATTATTTTGTACATTGGTAGTTGGCAACAAGCAAAAATCAGGCTTAAAACAAAATGCAAAAAAATGAATTCAATCGAAGTAATCCTATTAAATTTTTCCGAAATCAGAAGACGGAGCATAAAATTATGGAATGGAATTCCAAATGAGTATCTGAATTGGAAACCTGACGAAAATGCGTTTACGATTATAGAAATGATTAGACACGTTTTAGAGGGCGAACATCTTTTCTATAAAATAATTAAGAATGAGGGGAATTTAGGAAATTATCAATCACCTTGGAAAGAACTAAAATATTCGGATTTGAAAAACGAACTGGAATTTACCGAAAAATATCGAACGGAATTTTTGAGTATGATAAGAGGACTAAAAGAATCGGATTTGGAAAATGTGAGAATTGAGAGAAAAGAAGTTGGACAAAGTAAAAAACTCGGAGATTATCTAAATCGAATCGCATATCACGAATCTGTTCACACTGGGCAAATATTGAGTTATTTAAGAACAATTGGAATTGACAGACCACAAATATGGGATTAATAAAATAAGCCCGTTGCCAACACCGTGTATTATTCATTGTCCGTTTTTTTGTGCTTGAAAAATCCTACGGATTTTTAGCCAGTTCCGAGCGATTTAATTAATTTAGCTACTTAAACATGCAACAAAATCATACACAGGACATTATCATTTAGCTAAAAAAACAAACTTTTTTATTGTGAAAAAATACAAAAAAAGTATTCAATTTTTAATCAGGTTTTTTATTACTTACTTTATACTATTCATAGTATATGCTATTTATTTACAAAAAGCACAGAAAAAAGATAGTTTGTTTAAATGTGCAACTATAACTACATCTGTAGCCAAACAAACTGCTGGTATTTTAAATTATATAGGATATGATGCAAATTTTGAACAGCATAATAAAGAATTATCTATTAAATTATTAATTAACAATATTTATACTGCTCGTGTTATTGAAGGGTGTAATTCTATTAGTCTAATTATTTTATTTATTGCCTTTATTGTAGGGTTTTCAGGTTCTTTAAAAGCTACTGTTTTGTATGCTATTTTTGGGAGTTTGGTAATTTACTTTATTAATTTATTTAGAATTGTATTTTTAACCATTATGCTAAGCAATTATCCTTCACAACAATATTTTTTACATAGTTTACTGTTTCCAGCAATTATTTACGGAACAATATTTTTGCTTTGGATTATTTGGGTTCATAAATTTTCACATCATAAAAAATGAGTAATATAGTAAGGTATATTTTAATAATTAGTTTATTTCTACTACTTTTTGTAGTTAGAGGATTTGCAACAGATTTGTTTTATGACCCATTAATCACCTATTTTCAAGATGATTACCTACACAAAACAATTCCAAAAATAAACAAATGGTATTTGATTGTAAATATGCTCTTTAGGTACTCAATAAATACAATTATATCATTAGGAATTATTCAACTTATTTTTAAAAAAAAAGGATATACAAAATTTGCAGGATTTATTTATATACTTGCCTTTATGATTTTAATTCTTATTTTTCTTTTTCTTTTGAAAGATAATTTTAAATATGGTTATTTATTTCCTTTTTATATAAGAAGATTTATTATACATCCATTATTTTTATTATTGTTGATTCCTTCTTTTTATTATCAGCAGTTAAATAAAAAATAAGTTGTATTTTTATCTAAAATTAATTATTAATATTTTAAAATATTTATTTTATGAAAAAACTCTTTTTAGGAATAGTGTTTATATGTGTTTTATCAATTATTCTTACTTCTTGTAAAAATAAAAACAAGAAAATAGAAAAAACTCCACAAGGAAAAGAAATAGTTAAAGAGAATAAAGCATTAACTACTAAGTATCAATGTCCAATGGATTGTGAAAAGGGAAAAACTTATGATAAAGAAGGTAACTGCCCTGTTTGTAAAATGACTTTAAAAAAGAAAGTAGCAAATAATCATAAAAACTAGAAACATTAAAATTTTACTTAGCTCAAAACCCTAGAAAACACAAGGTTTTTGAGCCAAGTAAAGCCTAGCTGTATTTTTACATTTCTATAAATTTTTCTACTTCAAACAAGTTTTTAAAGTGTTTTAATATTTTACTTTTTACTTCTTCTTGGTCTATTTTTTTTCCTAATTCAGTTTCTATAGAAGCTACTGCTTTTCCACGAATACCACAAGGTATAATATTATCAAAATAGCCTAAATTTGTATTTACATTAAGGGCAAACCCATGCATTGTAACCCAACGACTACTTCGTATACCCATTGCACAAATTTTACGAGCAAATGGCGTGCCTACATCTAACCAAACACCTGTTTCACCATCACTACGTTCTCCTTTTAAGCCATATTCTGCAACTGTTAAAATAATTACTTCTTCTAAAAGACGAAGATATTTATGAATATCTGTAAAAAAATTTTCTAAATCTAAAATAGGGTATCCAACAATTTGCCCAGGACCATGGTAGGTTATATCTCCTCCTCTATTTATCTTAAAAAAAGTAGCTCCTTTCTTTTTAAGCTGTTGCTTGTTTAGTAAAAGATTACTTAATTTACCTCTCTTTCCTAAGGTATATACGTGTGGATGCTCTACAAATAAAAAATAATTAGGCGTAATTTTTGATGTATTATTTTTACGGTTTTTTATTTTAATATCAACAATTTCTTGTAATAATAATGACTGATAGTTCCAAGTTTTTTGATAATCTCTTAAAGTTAAATCTTTTAATTTTATGATTTTATTCATATTATTTTATTAATAATAGCGTTACAAAGATATATATCTTGTATATATTTGAGAAACCTAGAATAAAAATAATTTATAATGAAGCTTAAAATACACCTTTTATTAAAAATCATAATTTTTATGATTCCTATTACGGTATTTTGTCAAGGTAAATTATGGAAAAAAAATAATTCAATAGAAAAACTCAACGGCATTCTTATTAAAAAATTAGATAAAAATAATTACCATACTTTAGCCTTAAATAGTACTATTTTAAAAAAACAACTATTAAATGCTCCTTTAAGAGGTGTAAGCAATAAAATTTCTACCACAATAGTTAATCTGCCAGACAACAAAGGAAACATACAGCCTTTTAGAATCTATGAAGCTCCTGTATTTTCTCCTTCACTGGCAAAAAAATTTCCAAAAATAAAATCTTATATAGGATATAGTGTAAAAGGGTCAAAAGCAACGGTTCGTATGAGTATCTCTTCTAAGGGAATACAAACAATGGTTAGTTACTTAAACAAACCTACTGTGTTTATGCAACCTATTGATAATAAAACTAATAAATATATTATTTATAATAAAAAATCTAAAAAAGGGATACAAGCCAATCAATTTATATGTAGTACAATAGATAATATAAAAGACCGTGAAACAATTATTAATACCTCTTCTAATAAACAATTACTTAATAATCAAACACTGCGTAAATTTAGAATTGCCATTTCTGTAAATGGAGAATACACTGCTTATCATGGTGGTACAGTAAAAGATGCTTTGGCTGCAATAAACGCAACCTTAACAAGAGTAAACCAAGTATTTGAAACAGATATGGCCATCACCTTTGAGTTGGTAGATGCAATACAATTAATTTTTACAGATGCAACTACAGATCCTTATACAACAAGCAACGGAAGTATTCCTAATTCTTGGAACATCTCTTTGCAAAATACTTTAACCAATACTATTGGAAATGATGCGTATGATATTGGACACATGTTTGGAGCAACAGGAGGAGGAGGTAATGCAAGTTGTTCAGGGTGTGTTTGTGTAGATGACACATCCTCTACAACAGATAAAAATAAAGGTGCTGGCGTTACATCTCCTGCGAATGGAATTCCGCAAGGAGATAATTTTGATATTGATTTTGTTGCTCATGAAATAGGACATCAAATGGGAGCTAATCATACATTTTCTCATTATAATGAAAGAGTTGGCGTAAATGTTGAGCCTGGTTCTGGTTCAACAATTATGGGATATCCAGGTATTACAAATTCTAATATACAACAACATTGTGATTCTTATTTTCATTATTATAGTATCAAACAAATTTTAGATAACATTGCTAATAAAACCTGTTGGCAAAATAACAATCCAATAGCATTAACAAATAACACTCCTATAGCTAATGCAGGAAATGATTATACCATACCAAAAGGAACAGCATACGTACTAAGGGGGTCTGCTACAGATATAGATAGTAATGATACATTATTATATTGCTGGGAGCAAATAGATGATGGTACAATAACAGCTTCTAGTTTTGGATCAGCTAATACAACTGGTGCACAAGTTAGGTCTTTGCCTCCAACTATTTCTTCAAATAGATATATTCCTAATCTGAGTAGAATAGTAAGTGGTAATTTAACACAAATAAATCCTGTATCTGGGTCTGCTTGGGAAACAGTATCTACAGTAGGAAGAAGATTAAATTTTGCTTTAACTGTTAGAGATCGACAACCAACAGCTACGGGCTTAGGAGGTCAATCAAATTCTGATTTAATGAGCATAACTGTTGATTCTAATTCAAATCCATTTAAAATTACTTCAGCAAATACAGCAGTAATATGGGGTGTGGGTACTTCTAAAACCATTAGTTGGGATGTAGCAAATACAAATATACCTCCTATAAACTCGCAAATAGTAAATATTAGACTTTCAAAAGACGGTGGTCTAACATTTCCTACTATTATTGCTTCTAATATACCCAACAATGGTTCTTATACATTTATTGTTCCAAATAAATCCACCACAATGGCAAGAATAATGGTAGAATCTGCAGATAACATCTTTTTAGCCGTAAATAATACCAATTTTACCATTACTGACTCACCAACATTTATTGTTACAAATACTAGTGACACTCAATCTATTTGCAATTCTACTGAGAACTCTATTAGTTATAATTTGAATGTTGATTTTATAGCAGGATTTTCTGAAACAGTTACCTTATCAGCATCAGGACAGCCATCAGAAGCAACCATTACTTTTAGCTCAACAAATATTAATACCGATAGTAATGTAACTATGACTATAAGTAATTTAGATAGAGCTACAGCACAAAATTATACAATAAATGTAGAAGGAAAATCTCTTCTTGCAACAAAAAATACAGCCATAAACTTAAATGTACATTCCAAAACTATCCAAAATACTATCCTATCAGCTCCAATAGATAAAACAACAAATGTAGCATTAACACCAATTTTAAAATGGCAAGAAAATATAAATACCTCTTCCTATGATGTAGAGGTGGCTAAAGATATTGATTTTACTACAATTATTACTTCTGCTAATGTTTCTACAAATACCTATAATTTAAGCAAATCTTTAAGTCAAAAAACCTCATATTTCTGGCGAGTAAAACCAAAAAATAGTTGTAAAGAAGGTAACTTCTCTACTCCTTTTAGTTTTGTAACTAAAAACTGTTTATTATGTAATTCTTCAGGAAATAAACAATTTCAAACCAGTATTACTTTAGTACAATTTAATACCATCAACAATGTTTCTGATACACCAAGTGGTTATAGTGATTTTACAGCAATAACTACAACTATTAGAAAAGGAAACACCTATAATTTGACTGTAAATGTAAATACTGGCGGGAGTTATAGAACGCAAACAAAAGCGTGGATTGATTGGAACAATAATTGTGTATTTGATATTAATACTGAAGAATATGATTTAGGTGATGCATTAAATACAGTAAACGGGATAACTGCAAACTCATCATTACCTATTACAATACCAGATGATGCAGTTATTGGAAATATAAAAATGAGAATTTCTACAAAATATACAAACCCAGATTCAATTATTTTTCCTACACCATGCGAACTTAATTTTGATGGAGAGGTAGAAGATTACTCTTTAACTATAGAAATTCCTTTTATTAAAGATGTTGTATTTTCAAAATTTAATCTATACCCAAACCCGTCAAAAGGAAAATTTAACTTAACATTTAAGCCTATAAAAGATAATAAAGTAAGTATTCAATTATTTGATATTAGAGGAAGGTTATTATATAAAAAAAAATATCTAAATATAACTGAAAGGTTTTCAGAAAAATTAAATTTAAAAAAACTTTCTAAAGGGTTGTATTTATTAAAAATAACTAATGGTGGTAAACAAACCAATAGAAAAGTTATGATAGAATAATAAAACTCTAAAAATTAAGACTGTTTTTTACTTCCTACCTAAAACTCCAATTTTTATAATTTGAAGAATTTTCTAACTTGTTTTCAATAGCATCAGGTAAATTGGGGAAAAAATCAATTCCAGTTATTTCTTCTAATTGATGAATAGAAACTACAAATTTATAAAGAGGCAAATTACTATCTTTATGAGGAAATAAAAAAGCAATGGCTTTAATTTCAGGTTGTGTATAATCTAATAATATTTTGTAAAACTGTTTTGGCACAGCTACTTTCTCTCTACCAATTGTTCTTAAATTTTGGTTTAATACACCTCCTGTAATTACATATAAATGCTTGTACTTTTTAGCCCAATAACGTGTTTTTTGCTCTAATCTATTCCAAATACCTGCATTAAAATTATGCTTTTGGGGAGAAATATTTGAGGTTAAAAAAGTTTCTTTAAAGGCTTTGGTAGAAAAGCGTCTATCTCCTGCAGGGCATAAATGTCCTTTATCATATCCAGAGTTTTTATAATTTTTATAACTGGCAGATTTGGTGCTAACTTTTTTATCAGAAATAAAAAAAGGACGTTTTATTTTGCTGTAAACTATATGTTTTTTTGTAAGTTCATAAGCAACCCATTCTGCTTGTTCATAATCTTCTGAATAAGATAACGTATAGTATTTATGTGCAATTATTTGACCTGTTGTAGAAGTTGGTAAGTAATTAAATAGATGATTATTTGTTATAGTAACCTCTTTTTGTTCTGTAATTTCTTTCTGGTGTTTATTCTGAAAATAGTAGATTACTAATGTTGTAATTAACACTAATGCAGAAAAAATCTTTTTAGCTTGTTTCAAATATATAATTTTATAAGAAGGTGATGTTTATTTGTTACGTTTTATATTCTTATTTTTTTACAATCACATTTTTGCCTTTCATTTTTAATTCACTCAATACATATAAACTCTCTGATATGTATATATCTTTGGCTAAATTTTTATGCCATACCAAACGTTTTTCTTTAAGTATAGAGTCTTTTTTAAACAAAGAAAACTCATAACTTGGAGATAAAAAAGTTAATTTAGAATTAAATTTAAAAGCATTTTTAAACACTTTAGCTTGATCTTCTTTATCTTTAAGTTCTTTAACAAAGGCTTTATAATTTAAAGAATAAGTAGTATTATCTTGTTGATTTTTTAACCACTCGGCATATTTGTTTATCAATTTAAATTTTTCTGATTCTAAAATTCTTTCTTTACTATGGTTTACAACCTCATTAAAATTTTTATAAGAATTGGCTTTGTTATATTTGGCTTTGGCTATTTTATCCCAAGGTAAGGCTCCTTTCATATCTTTTTCTCCAAATGTCATATAACTATATTTACTGGGTATTGCAATATCAGAATATACACCTTCTATTTGTGTAGAGCCTCCATTTATTCTATAAAATTTTTGGATAGTCATTTTTAAATAGCCTAGTTCTTTTTTATATTTAGGATAAAAACGGTTAAGAGCTACTAAATTTTGAACTGTCCCTTTTCCAAAAGTTTGCTTCCCTCCTACAATTACAGCTCTCTGATAATCTTGCATTGCAGCTGCTAAAATTTCTGATGCAGAAGCAGATAATTCATTTACTAAAATAACCAAACGTCCATCCCATTGGATTTTAGTATCAACATCATTTTTAATTATAGGTTTTTCTCCTCTATATTTTACTTGTACAATTGGTCCTTTATCAATAAACAAACCTCCAATTTTTATAGCAGTTAATAATGAGCCACCTCCATTATTTCTTAAATCAATTATTAATCCTTCAACTCCTTCTTTTTTTAATCGCTCTATTTCTTTTTCCATATCTTTTGCAGAATCTCTACGAGCAGTATCTTTAAAATCAATATAAAATCTAGGAAGATTAATAATTCCATATTTTTTACCATCTTTTACTACAATAGTAGATTTTACAAAGGTTTCTTCTAGTTCTACAACATCTCTAACAATAGTAATTATTTGGGTAGAACCATCTATTTTTTTCTTTACAGTTAATCTAACTTTAGTGCCTTTTTTCCCTTTAATAAAAGTAATAGCATCATCTAAACGCATACCAACAATATCTAGTGGTTCTTTATTTTCTTGGGCAACTTTTAAAATAATATCTCCCGCTTCTAAATCACCTTGTTTCCAAGCAGGTCCTCCAGAGATTAATTCTACAACATTAGTATAGAGTCCTTTTTTTTCCAAACGAGCACCAATTCCTTCTAATTTCCCAGACATATTTTGATCAAAACGAGATTTTATTCTTGGAGACATATAAGAAGTATGAGGGTCAAAAGCTGTAACTATACTATTTAAGAAAGTAGAAAACCAGTCTAAATGCTCTAACTCTTCTATTCTTACATAAAGCTCTTTCATATTTTTTAACACCTCTTTTCTTGCTTCTATTTCTAATTTTTTAAAAGATTTTTTCTTGCTATTTTTATTCTTTTTTAATTTTTTATTTTGATTTTTAATTTTTTCCTGAACCCTGCTTAATATATTTAATTTCAATTGTTTGCGCCAATAATCAATTAGTTGATTTTCGTTTTTTGCAAAAGGAATTTCTTCATAATTGATATCTATAGTTTCTTTTTTTTCAAAATTAAAAGGATGTTCTAAAAGAGCAGTATAAAGTTGTTTTGCAGATTTTATTTTTTCTAAAAATCGTCCATAGACCAAATTATAAAAAGATAAATTTTCTTTCTTTAACTGATTATCTATTTGATATTTGTATACAGAAAACTCTTTAATATCTTTTTGTGTAAAATAACGCTTGCTTGGGTCTAAGCTATTTATAAAATTATCAAACACAAATTCAGAAAAATCATCATTTAACTCTTTTTGTACATAATGACCATGTGTTAGCATATATTTTAACACCGTTATTAATATTTTATCTTTATCAGGGTCATTATTTTTTGTTTGAAAAGAAAAACTTAAGGTTAGCAAAATAAATACTATAAAAGTAATGAGAAATCTATTAGATGTTTTCATAAATTTTTAATCAATTTAATCGTTAATTTTACAAAGGTACAAACTACTAAAATAATGCCAATTTAACGATACTATTTTTGTTTTAACAAATTTTTAGGAATTAATCTAAATTAGCACTCCAAATCTTCTTTAAATCTTCTTCTTTTTTTCAAGCATTTCAAGTATATTTGTTAAAAGAAAATGAGTGAATTATGCAAGAAAAACCATTAATTTTAATAACTAATGATGATGGAATTACTGCACCAGGTATCCGTTCATTAATTAGAATTATGAATAAAATTGGCGATGTTGTAGTAGTAGCTCCAGATAGCCCACAAAGTGGAATGGGACACGCTATAACCGTAGATAACGTATTACATTGTAACCCAATTACTATTGATGATGGTCCGCAAATAGAATATACTTGTTCTGGCACACCTGCAGATTGTGTTAAAATGGCAGTTAATGAAATCTTAAATAGAAAACCAGATTTGTGTGTATCTGGCATCAATCATGGATCAAATTCATCTATCAATGTTATTTATTCTGGTACTATGAGTGCTGCCGTAGAAGCTGGAATTGAGGGCATTCCTGCCATTGGATTCTCTTTATTAGATTTTAATTATCAAGCAGATTTTAAACCCGCAACTTCATTTGTAGAAAAAATCACCTTAAATGTATTATTAGGTAAATTACCTGAAGGAGTGGTGCTAAATGTAAATATTCCAAAATTATCCAAAGAAAAAATAAAAGGAATAAAAATTTGCCGACAAGCAAATGGTTATTGGAAAGAAATTTTTGATAAGCGAAAAAGCCCTTTTGGAAAAGAATATTATTGGCTTTCTGGAGAATTTGTAAATAAAGATAAAGGAGAAGATACAGATGTTTGGGCTTTAGAAAACGGATATATTTCTATAGTACCAGTTCAGTTTGATTTAACTGCACACCATCTAATTCAAAAATTAAACGAATGGGAATTATAGCCAAAGAAATTTTTATAGGTCTTTTAATTGCTTTTTTTGCTACTTCTGCAGGCATTTATTTATATTTAGAATATTTTTCTAATTATGGATTTTCTGAAACAGTTAGATTTATTAAAGAAGGTGGTTTAGAGGGTAAAGTAATAACATTAGCAACAATTCCTAATTTATTTGTATTCTTTATTTTTATAAAAAAGAAACAAGACTATAGAGCTAGAGGGGTCCTACTTGCAACCATAATAACAGCACTTTTTACTTTAGTATTACAATTTTTATAAAAAATCCTTTATATCTCTTAAAAAATAAACACCTTTAAAAGTAAAATACTTTTAAAGGTGTTTATTTATACATAAAATCACAAAAACTACTTGATTTTAAATGCTTTTTCTTGAGGAAAATACGCAACATCACCTAACTCTTCTTCAATACGTAATAATTGATTATATTTTGCCATTCTATCTGAACGTGATGCAGAGCCTGTTTTTATTTGCCCACAATTTAATGCTACTGCTAAATCTGCAATCGTATTATCTTCTGTTTCTCCAGATCGGTGACTCATTACAGAGGTGTACCCAGCATTATGTGCCATATTTACAGCTGCTATGGTTTCTGTAAGTGTACCTATTTGGTTTACTTTAATTAAAATTGAATTGGCTATCCCATTTTTAATCCCTCTAGACAAACGTTCTACATTAGTTACATATAAATCATCACCCACTAACTGAGTTTTATCTCCAATTTTTTCGGTTAAATATTTCCATCCATCCCAATCATTTTCATCCATTCCATCTTCAATAGAAATTATCGGATAATTAGTTGCTAATTCTGCTAAATAATCAGCTTGCTCTTTACTAGTTCTTATTTTTCCTTTTGCTCCTTCAAACTTTGTATAATCATATTTCCCATCAACATAAAATTCTGCTGCTGCACAATCTAAAGCAATCATAACATCATCACCTAAAGTATATCCTGCATTTTTAACTGCCAATGCAATGGTTTCTAAAGCGTCTTCTGTACCATCTAACGTTGGTGC
This sequence comes from uncultured Flavobacteriaceae bacterium, assembly GCA_964655975.1. Classification (GTDB taxonomy): domain Bacteria; phylum Bacteroidota; class Bacteroidia; order Flavobacteriales; family Flavobacteriaceae; genus Polaribacter. The sequence continues at coordinate 564 of CAZZPG010000027.1, read as the reverse complement.
AAAACCACCTTCATCACCCACAGCTGTACTTAAACCTCTATCGTGCAATACTTTTTTAAGATGATGAAAAATTTCTGTTCCCATTTGTAAAGCTTGAGAAAAATTTTTCGCTTTTACGGGCATTACCATAAATTCTTGAAATGCAATGGGAGCATCTGAATGTGACCCTCCGTTGATAATATTCATCATAGGAACAGGTAAAGTATTTGCCGAAACACCCCCTATATATCTATACAAAGGCATCCCTAATTCTGCTGCTGCTGCTTTTGCTACTGCTAAAGAAACACCTAAAATAGCATTTGCTCCTAATTTAGATTTATTAGGTGTACCGTCTAAATCTATCATTAATTTATCTATTTTATTCTGTTCAAAAACTGAACTACCTAACAAAGATTCTGCAATAGTATCATTTACATTTTTTACAGCATTTAAAACTCCTTTCCCCATAAAATTATTACCTCCATCACGTAATTCTACAGCTTCATGTTCTCCTGTTGATGCTCCCGAAGGGACTGCTGCTCTTCCTAAAACACCATTTTCTGTTACTACATCTACTTCTACAGT
>CAZZPG010000026.1:0-15810 GCA_964655975.1 uncultured Flavobacteriaceae bacterium | reverse complement strand
TCTTGGGATTGGATTATGGGATTAGACCCTCACTGGTTCTCAACACTATTTGGATGGTATATCCTTTCTACTTTTATGGTAACAGCTATCACAGTAATTGCTATTGTAGCCATTTATTTACGTTCTAAAGGACATTTGCCTTTGGTAAATGATAGTCATATTCATGATTTAACAAAATATATGTTCGGATTTTCAATATTTTGGACGTATTTGTGGTTCTCTCAGTTTATGTTGATTTGGTATGCAAATATGCCAGAAGAAACTACTTATTTTGCAATGAGGTTTAATGAGTACCACCTACCTTTTATTGGTATGGTAGTGATGAACTTTGTTTTTCCTATATTGCTATTAATTAATAGTGATTTTAAAAGTATTCCTTGGTTTGTAATTATTGGAGGTTTAATGATTATTGCAGGACATTATGTAGATGTTTTTGTAATGATTATGCCTGCAACAGTTGGCTCACAATGGGCATTTGGTATTCCAGAAATTAGTGCTTTTTTATTCTTCTTAGGCTTGTTTATTTATGCAACCTTTAGTGCATTTGCAAAAGCAGATCCTATTGCAAGTGGTAACCCCTATTTACGAGAAAGTAAAGAATTTCATTATTACAATATTACACACAGAGGAGAATCTAATAGTCATTAATTAGCATAAGAAATTCTTAACATCATATTAGTCCTTTTTAAGAAATTTTTCTTAAAAAGGACTTTTTTTGTCATCAAAACCCTTATTTATAATGAAAAAAAATTAAGGTTATATAACAAAAGTCATAGGATTTTAAAAAAATTTTATTAGATTTGAAAGATTTTTATTTAATCTATTTATAGATTAGTTATCAACTAAATACTACAATTTATGCTCGTTTTACTTTATACTTTTGTTGCAATAGCCATTGGTGTCAGTTTTTGGCAAATTACCAGAATATTAAATTTAAGAGAAGTTATAGCTACTGATAAAGACAATAATACCCAAGGAAAAATGTTCCTTGGTTTTTTAGTGTTTTTATATGCTATGATGATTTATTCATTAATAGCATTAAACGTTGTGTTGTTACCAGAATCTGCATCGTTTGAAGGAGAGCATGAAGATAATTTATACAATATAACGTATATTTTAATTGGAGTTGTACAGTTTATAATGCAATTTTTAATTTTCTTTTTTTCATATAAATATAGAGGAAATAAAAACAGAAAAGCAAAATTTTATGCAGATAGTCATAAATTAGAAATAATTTGGACAGCGGTTCCTTCAATAGTTTTATTTGCATTAATTTCCTATGGTTTATGGCAATGGAATAATATAATGGATTTATCTACGGCAGAAGACCCCATTGTAATAGAAGTCTATTCTAAACAATTTCAATGGGAAGCTCGTTATGCAGGTGAAGATAATACCCTAGGTTTAGGAAATGTAAATTATATAAAAGGAATCAATACGATGGGTGTAGATATGTCTGATAAAAACGCACAAGATGATAAAAAAGTTACAGAAATTCACTTACCAAAAGGAAGAAAGGTAATTTTCAAATTCCGTTCTCAAGATGTAATTCACTCAGCATATATGCCTCACTTTAGAGCACAAATGAATTGTGTACCTGGTATGGTTACTCAATTTGGCTTTACGCCCAAATATACGACCGAAGAAATGAGGCAAAATGAAGAAACCGTTGCAAAGGTTGATGGAATTAACAAACTTAGAAGTGCTAAAGGAGAAGATTTATACAAATTTGATTATTTACTATTGTGTAATAAAATTTGTGGAGCATCTCACTACAATATGCAAATGAAAATTATTGTTGAAGAGGAAGCAGACTATAAAAAATGGATTGCAAAACAACCAACATTAGCACAAATAATTAATAAAATTTAAGACGATACTACTACATACAACTACTACAATCTAAAAAAACTTATTATGTCTAAACATCATCATAAAGAAACATTTGTAACAAAATATATTTTTAGTCAAGACCATAAAATGATTTCCAAACAATTTTTAATAACAGGAATATTTATGGGAGTTATAGGAGTGTTTATGTCTATGTTATTTCGTATGCAAATTGCATGGCCCGAAAAATCTTTTACCATTATAGAAGCCTTTTTAGGAACTCATCAAACAGATGGGATTATGAACCCAGATATGTACTTAGCATTAGTAACCATACATGGTACTATTATGGTGTTTTTTGTACTAACGGCAGGTTTAAGTGGTACATTTTCTAATTTATTAATTCCATTGCAAATAGGTGCAAGAGATATGGCATCAGGATTTTTAAACATGATTTCTTACTGGCTATTTTTCTTATCTAGTATTATTATGGTCATATCCTTATTTGTTGAAGCAGGCCCCGCATCAGCAGGATGGACTATTTATCCGCCACTTAGTGCATTACCACAAGCAATACCAGGTTCTGGTACAGGTATGACTTTATGGTTGGTGTCTATGGCAATTTTTATAGCATCGTCATTAATAGGATCATTAAACTATATTGTAACCGTATTTAATTTACGTACAAAAGGTATGAAAATGACCAGAATGCCATTAACCATTTGGGCATTTCTAATTACAGCAATTATTGGTGTAGTATCGTTCCCCGTATTATTATCAGCAGCTTTATTGTTGATTTTTGACAGAAGCTTTGGTACATCATTTTACTTATCAGATATTTTTATCAGTGGAGAAGTGTTGCATTACCAAGGAGGCTCACCTGTATTATTTGAACACTTATTTTGGTTCTTAGGACATCCAGAAGTATATATTGTATTATTACCAGCATTGGGTATTACATCAGAAATTATATCAACCAATTCACGCAAACCTATCTTTGGGTACAGAGCAATGATTGGTTCTATTATGGCAATTGCATTTTTATCAACCATTGTATGGGGGCACCATATGTTTGTAACAGGGATGAATCCGTTTTTAGGATCTGTATTTACATTTACCACTTTGTTAATTGCAATTCCATCAGCAGTAAAAGCATTTAATTATGTAACAACACTATGGAAAGGAAATTTACAAATGAATCCTGCCATGTTATTCTCAATAGGATTGGTTTCTACCTTTGTAACAGGAGGTTTAACGGGATTAGTGTTAGGAGATTCTGCCTTAGATATTAACGTGCACGACACCTATTTTGTGGTAGCCCACTTTCACTTAGTAATGGGTATTTCTGCAATTTTTGGTATGTTTGCTGGGGTATATCATTGGTTTCCAAAAATGTATGGTAAAATGATGAATAAAACTATGGGGTATTGGCATTTCTGGATTTCAATAATTTCAGCTTATGGAGTTTTCTTCCCAATGCACTTTGTTGGATTAGCAGGTTTGCCACGTAGATATTATACCAATACCAATTTTCCATTATTTGATGATTTAGTAGAAATTAATGTAGTAATTACCATTTTTGCGTTAATAGGAGGTTTGGCACAATTAATTTTCTTAGCAAACTTCTTTATCTCAATTTATAGAGGTCAAAAAGCAACACAAAACCCTTGGAAATCAAATACCTTAGAGTGGACCACACCCATAGAACATATACATGGTAACTGGCTAGGTAAATTACCAGAAGTACACCGTTGGGCATATGATTATAGTAAACGAGTAGATGAAACGGATGACAATAGCGACTATTTACACGGAGCAGATTTTGTACCACAAACCGTACCACTATTAGACGGAGAAACACCTTCTTAAAAAAAATAATATTTAAAAATCCTTTTCAGAAATGAAGAGGATTTTTTGATTTAAAAAACCTGTATCTTTGTATAGATGATGAACGAAAACTTAAATCCAGAAAATACCCACTACTCAAATGAAGAGTTAGAAGTAGAAAAACAACTTCGCCCACTTTCTTTTGATGATTTTACAGGACAAGAACAAGCCTTAGACAATCTAAAGATATTTGTAGAAGCTGCAAACCAACGGGATGAAGCCTTAGACCACACCTTGTTTCACGGTCCTCCAGGACTAGGAAAAACAACCTTAGCACATATTCTTGCCAATGAACTAAACGTAGGCATAAAAGTAACCTCAGGACCTGTATTAGACAAACCAGGCGATTTGGCAGGTTTACTCACCAATTTAGATGAACGAGATGTGTTGTTTATTGATGAAATCCATAGATTAAGCCCCATTGTAGAAGAGTATTTATACTCTGCTATGGAAGATTATAAAATTGATATTATGATTGAATCTGGCCCCAATGCACGCACAGTTCAACTCAATTTAGAGCCTTTTACGTTAATTGGAGCCACCACACGCTCAGGGTTATTAACAGCACCTATGCGTGCTCGTTTTGGTATTAACAGCCGATTAAATTATTATAAAACCGAATTACTTACAACCATCATCCAACGAAGTGCATTTATTTTAAAAGTACCCATTTCTATGGAAGCAGCTATTGAAATTGCAGGAAGAAGTAGAGGAACACCTCGTATAGCTAATGCATTGTTGCGTAGAGTTCGAGATTTTGCACAAATAAAAGGAGATGGAACCATTACCATAGAAATTGCTCAATACGCCCTAAATGCACTCAATGTTGATGCCCACGGATTGGATGAAATGGATAATAAAATTTTATCAACTATTATTGATAAATTTAAAGGAGGTCCAGTAGGACTAAGTACCATTGCGACTGCAGTTAGCGAAAATACAGAAACTATAGAAGAAGTGTATGAACCTTTTTTAATTCAACAAGGTTTTATTATGCGTACACCCAGAGGAAGAGAAGTTACTGATTTAGCCTACAAACATTTAGGAAAAATACGAGCTACAAACCAAGGAGAGTTGTTTTAGTTCTAAACGAAAAAATTGGAAGAATAAAAATAGCATAAAGTTGAGTTTATCAATAATTAAATTGTTAGTCTAAGAACATTTAAAAAACTCAATAACTAAAAAATGAAACTAAAAAAGATATTACCCATATTAGAATGGTTACCCCTTTACACTGCTTCTCGTTTTAAAGGAGATTTTGTTGCGGGTATAACCGTGGGTATTATTTTAATTCCACAAGGAATTGCTTATGCATTAATTGCAGGTTTACCCCCTATTTATGGATTGTATGCCGCATTAGTACCTCAATTGGTATTTGCCATTTTTGGTTCTTCACGTCAAGTTGCCATTGGTCCTGTTGCAATGGATTCTCTAATTGTTGCGGCAGGAGTTTCTACACTAGCATTAACAGGTTCTCAAAGTTATATAGAAATTGCCCTTTTATTAGCATTAATGGTAGGAGCTATTCAGTTTTTAATGGGTGTTTTTAGACTTGGTTTTGTGGTTAATTTTCTATCAAAACCTGTAATTACTGGTTTTACATCTGCCGTAGCACTTATCATCGGGTTTAATCAATTTAGAAATTTATTAGGTGCCGATTTTGAGCAAAGTGATCAAATTCAAGATGTAGTTTTAGAAATTTGGACAAACATATCCGAAGTAAACCTATACACAGCAATCATTGGTACTTCTGCCGCAATCATCATCATCATCTTTAGAAAAATTAATAAGAAAATTCCGAATGCTTTAATTGTAGTAATTCTTGGTATTTTGGTGATGAAATACTTAGGGAAAAACTTTGTAAATGTAGCTATTGTTAAAGATATTCCTGCAGGTTTACCATCGTTTGGAATGCTAGAAATAGATATAGATCAAATTAAAGAATTAGTGCCTATTGCTCTTACTTTGGTAATGGTTGGTTTTTTAGAAACCATCTCCATCGGTAAAACTTTAGAAGCAAAACAAGATGAATACAGAATTAGAGCTAATCAAGAATTAATATCTTTAGGATTGAGTAATATGGTAGGGTCTTTATTTAAATCATACCCCATTGCATCTAGTTTTTCTCGGTCTGCCATCAATCAAGAATCTGGAGGTACAACAGGTGTTTCTGCCTTTATATCTGTTATTATGGTTGTAATTACTCTGTTGTATTTAACTCCTGTTTTTTACTTTTTGCCCAAAGCTATATTAGCTGCCATTATTATAGTAGCCGTTTTTGGATTGATAAAAGTTAAAGAGGCAAAAAAATTATGGAAAACCAATAATTTAGATTTTTGGATGCTATTAGTTACCTTTATTGCTACCTTAACATTAGGAATAGAATACGGAATTATAGCAGGTGTTGGCTTATCAGTAATTGTATTAATATTTAGAACTTCAAGACCTTATATTGCTGTATTAGGAAAAGTACCTTCCTCTAATTTTTATAAAAATTGTGAGCGTTTTAAAGATGTAATTATTGATGATGATGTGTTAGTCATTCGGTTTGATGCACAAATTTTTTATGGAAACACCAATTATTTTAGAGATTATTTAGACGATTTGGCAGAAAAAAAAGGAAAGGCACTAAAATTGATAGTTATAGATGCAGAAAGTATTAACAGAATAGACAGTACAGGTCTTGAAATGTTAAAAGACCAAATAAAATTTTACCAAAAAAAAGGTGTCCTTATTTATTTTGCAGGAGTAAAAGGACCTGTAAGAGATGTAATGTTTAGAGGAGAAATGTTAGATATTATTGATATCAATCATTTTTTTATGAGAGTTTACGGAGCCGTAAATTTTTATAAAACAGGCAATAGAAAACATCAAAAAAAGTATGCAAACTATATACATCACACATACAAATAATAATTTTAAATAAAATAACATGACACAAAGTATCGTAATAGAAAACTTAAAATGTGGCGGTTGTGCAAACACCATTAAAAAAGGTATTTTATCTGTTGATGGAATTACCGAAGTAACTGTAGATGTAGATGCATCTGAAGTAACTTTTACATCAAAAAAGGATATCTTAGATGCTGTAAAAATAAAATTATCTAAATTAGGATACCCTGCTGTTGGCAATAAAAATTCTGCCCTACACAAGGCAAAATCTTTTGTAAGTTGTGCTACTGGTAAAATGAGTTTGTAATTTTATTTACAAGAAATAAAAAAGTATCTTTTTGAGTGGAATGAAGAATTTTAAATAATTTCTTAAAGACCTAGCAGGTTTCTTAACTTTAAAATTTTAAAGTAACACCTACTAAAAAGTTACGAGTTGCTTGTGGATAATATCCCTGAATCTCAGAAGAAGTACCAGGTGTAGACCAAAAATCTAAATATGTATACCCTCTATCTACATATTCTTTATCAAAAATATTGTTTATTAAAGCAGTAAACACAACCGACTTAAAAATTGATTTAGGTACTATTTTATAAACAATATTAAAATCACTTGTAAAATAATTATCTAATTTAGAAGCCTCAGTATCTGTATTACTTAAATATTGTGCCCCAACAAATTTAGATAAAAATGTAAGTTGAAAATTTTTATTAGGTTGATAAACAACTGTATTTCCAAAAATTGTATTCGGAGAAAAAGCAATATTTGTATTTCCTAAATTTACCGTATGGCCATCTCTATTTAAAATAAAATTATTTATTTTATTATTACTGATGGCAATGTTTGGGCGAATAGAAAAAATATGATTTAATTGAATGTCTGCATCAATCTCTATTCCTAATCGATAACTATTTTCTATATTTTCTCTTATATAACTTCCTGTATTATCAATATCTCCAGTTAAAATTAATTGATTTTTATATTGCATATAGTATATATTGGTGTTTAGTTTTAAAGATTTATTTTTTAATCGCCAACCAAATTCATAATCGTTTAGTTTTTCTGATGTTACTGTGGGGTTATTTTCAAAATCACTTCTATTAGGTTCTTTATTGGCAATGGCAAAAGAAGTGTACAGTTGATGGTGGTTGTTTATTTTATAGGTCAACCCAATTTTTGGATTGAAAAAACTGTAGCTCTCATCAATATGAATTGAGTTTCTTTTAGAGGTTAAGCCACTAGTTTTATAATTGATAAACCTACCTTGTATATCTACATATCCTTTTATTTTTTTTGATAATGTAACTATTGTTTTCGAGAAAACACTAAAATCAGTTTTTTTAGTATCACTATCATAATAATGATCTTTAATTTTGGTATTTGCAGTCAAATCACTTCCCCAAATTACTTCTCCAAAATGATGATTGGTATAATTGCTGTATGAAATACCAGATATAATTTCTAGCCCATTATTTTTATAATTGGTGTTAAAATTGGCTACATAAAAATCATTATCTAGCCAACGTCTTACAATCACATCGCTATTATCTGAAATTAAATTATTGTAAGCTACAGCGTCTTCACCTTTTTTAAATTGCTCAAAATAACCAGCTCCTTTGGTGTAGTTTAGTCCGATATTGGTAGACCAATTCTTATTCAGCTTCTCATTCCAGTGTAACTGATAATGGTCTTGTTGGTAGTTGTCAATTTCATTATCATAAGTATATGGGTTTTGCTTTCTATCAGTAGCCAATTGGGTAGCATCAACTCCGTGCCAAGATTGATATGTTTTCTCTTTTCCACTAAAGGTAATCGCTTTTATTAGCGTATTATCATCCATATAAGAAGCCTGTAAAAAGTACGATTTTAAATCAGTATAAGCCCTATCAATATATCCATCAGAATAAATATTAGATAATCTTCCTGAAAACTCAAAGTGTTTTTTAAGTTTTCCTGTACTAAATTTTACGGTGTGTTTACGGGTATTGTAAGACCCAAAAGAATTCGCAATTTCTACGGATGCTTCTTCAGAAATAGCATCTGTTAAAATATTTAAACTTGCCCCAAAAGCACCTGTTCCGTTAGTAGATGTTCCTACACCTCGTTGCAGTTGTAAACTTTGAGTTGATGAAGCAAAATCACCTAAATTTACCCAAAAAGTTCCTTGACTTTCGGTATCGTTATACGGAATTCCGTTAATGGTTACATTAATTCTAGAAGCATCAGAACCACGTACACTCATATATGTATAGCCAACGCCTGCTCCTGCATCTGAGGATGATACCACTGAAGGCAAATAGTTTAGTAACTGTGGAATGTCTTGCCCCAAGTTACGTTTTTCAATTTCTTTTTTGGTAAGATTTGAGTGTGTAACAGGTGCGTCTGCATGTACTCTTACTGCAGAAACTAATACTTCATCTAATACATTTTCTGATTCTTTTAATTGAAAAGAAATAGATTGATTTTTACTGATGAGCACTTGTTTTTCAATAGTTTGATACCCTAAAAAAGAAACCTGAATAATATATGTTCCTTTACTAAGTTTTAATTGATACTTTCCATCAACATCTATTGAAGTTCCTTTTTTAAGTTCTTTTACCACAACAGAAGCTCCTACTAAAGGCTCTTGTTGTTTGTTGGTAACTTTACCAGATATTAAAAATGTTTGTGCATTGACTGTAAAAAACACAGCAAAAAATAATAAGGTAAAAATATGTACTCGTTTTTTTTGTTGCGAATTTGCAGAGGTACGGTTAGAAATAAATTTCATTTTAAACACATTAAAACGAATAAAAAGAGGTGATTATTCTTAGTTATACTTGTTTTTTTGCAGAAAATCTGCGTATAAATAATCAAACCACGCTATGCGTGTCCCTTGGCAACATTACCTGCCCAGGTTCTTTGGGTATGATCTCAGCCATTTTTTAGTTTAGAAATTTAGTTTAATTTACTAAAAACTGCCAACTAAATAAAAGCACCCCTTTATTGAGAACCTTGCAAAGGTAATTTGCTTTTTTGGATTTAGGAACAAGAAAATGCCTTTTTTTAATCCCAATTTGGTTTTTTACGCAAGTATTTTTTAAAGGCTTGTTTGCGTTTGTTTTCTGCCTTTCTTTTTATAGAGGCTTTACTGGGTTTGGTAGCTTTCCTAATTTTGGGCTGGGTAAGTCCTAACGATAAAGTTTTTAAAAATCGTTTGATAGCAATCTCTTTATTTCTATGCTGACTCCTGCTTTCATCAACAAAAAAAAGTAAAATATTTTCTTTGGTTAATCGTGTAGATAAGTTTTTATAGAGCAATTCTTTTTGTTCTCTAGAAAGTTCTTTAGAATTGGCAACATTAAAAGATAATTCTATTTTAGAGGAAACTTTATTAACATGCTGTCCGCCAGCACCAGAACTTCTTGTAGCTTTAAAGTTGAGTTCTTTAAGTAGGTTTTGAGTATTCATTTTAATAATTTATGTTTCCCTCATCATCTGTCATTTGATGAAGAAAGTGCATATCAATATCGGTTTGTAAAGAGTCTGAATAGGAATATAAATCATCTTTTTTTGCTAAAATTTTATCAATAGTTTTTACTGCTTTTGTTAGGCGAGTTTCTTTATCTCCTTTTAATAAAATGTAGGGCCTGTTGTGTGTTTTTAACGCATTTTCAAAGGCATTAAACATTTCTTTCCTCAATTCAGGTCTGTCACGTAAATCATCTTCTTCCCAAGGAGTATCAATGTAGGTTAAAAGATATAAATCATAGGTGTTTTCTTTGGCGGCTTTATCTAAAATAGGGTCTACAAAACCACCATAATATTCTTCTGAATATACTTTTGTTTCTAATAAATCTGTATCACAAATAAGAATTTTATCGGCCTTTTTGGCCAATTTATTTTCTAATTTTATTTGTCCTTTGGCAATGGAAATTAAATCTGAAGTTTCACATGTTTTACGTTTATTATTCCATTTGTCTTGTAAGTATTTTCTTGCAAATTCTGGTACCCAAACGGTATGGTAATGGCGTGCCAATTGATTAGATAGTGTTGTTTTACCTGTGCTTTCTGGGCCAAACAATACTACTTTTATAAGGTTGATGGGCTTTTGTCTAAGTTTTTTTTCCATGCTAAATAACCAGTTATTGCTATAAATGTAAAGATTAAATATTGAAAACTAGTAAATGTAAATCCTTTGTAAAGGTATAAAGGAACCGAAATAATATCGCCAATAATCCAATAAATCCAATTTTCTATTTTTCGTTTTGCCATAAGCCACATTCCTACAAAGAAAATAGCTGTTGTTACAGTATCAATATAGGCTGTCCAGTTTGTCCATTTATTAAAAAATGAATATACAAAAAAGACAAAAATAAGTGTAGCGATAAAGAGAAAAATACTTTGTTTTTTTTCGGTAGTTGTACTTCTAGAAATTGGGTTTGTTATTTCTCCATTTTTAGTACGTGTCCATAAATACCATCCGTAGGCACTCATTATAAAATAGTAGCCATTAATCATCATATCTCCTAATAATCCCCATTTTAACAAGAGGTATACAAAAATTATGGTACTAATCATCCCTGTTGGAAACACCAATATTTTATTCTTTTTAGAATACCAAACAGATAAAAACCCAAAGATTACGGCAATAATTTCTAACCAAATATCTATGGTTTCGTATTCGTAATATTGACTAAAGAGAAGATTAAAAATGTGGTTCATAATCGTGTCTGTCAGATTTTACAATTTTCATATACAAGAGCCCTTTGTCTATCAACTCAAAAGCTTCTTTTATTTCTAAGGTTAATAGATTCATTACTTTATCATAATCTCCATAAACTTGAGTGCTTAAAGGGGTTTCTATAACTTTTAAGCCAGATTTTCTTAGTTTTTTTATGAAATTTATAATAGGTTCTTCAAATTCATTTTGAAGTGGACTCAAAGTGAGTTCTACAGATATTTTCATGGTTGAATGTTTCGTGTGGATAAATGTAACGTATTATTTTTTTAATTTGTTGAAAAAATTTTTGTCCTTTTCAAAAGCAGTACCAATAACAACAATATCTGCACCTGCTTTGTATGCTTCATTTACTTGTTTTTTACTTCGGATACCTCCACCAATTATTAACGGAAGAGATATTTCTTTTTTAACAGCACTAATTATTGTTGTGCTTACTGAGTTTTTTGCTCCACTTCCTGCTTCTAAATAAATGAGTTTGTTTCCTAAAAATTCACCTGCTAATGAGGTGTTTACAATAAGTTCTATATTGTTTTGAGAAATGAGTTTGGTATTACTTATTCTTTGTACAGCCGTTTCTGTACCTCCATCAATTAATATATATCCTGTAGAAATAATTTCTACATCGGTGTTTTTTAGAAATGGTACGCTTTGTATTTGTTGTTCTATTAAATAAGTAGGGTTTCTTCCAGAGAGCAAACTTAAAAATAAAATTCCGTCTGCCTTTGGTGTAATTTGTTGTACATCTCCAGGAAATAATAATACAGGTAAATGGGTGATTTTTTTTATAGTGATGACTACTTTTTCTGTTTGATGATTTATATCTGTGCTACCACCAACAAAAATATGTGTTGCAATAGATTGATGAATCTTATCAAAAAAAACAGCAATAGTATCTATATTAATCTTTTCAGGGTCTATTAAAACAGCTAAGAGTTTTTCTTCTTTTTCTTTTGATGCTTGTATATTTTTATAAATATTTTTGATAGGTAGGTTTTTACAATTTTTAAATAATTTACGTTTAAAAGGCATACACACAGGTAAAGCCCTCAAATTCTAAAAAACAAATATCAAAAGTAATAATTTTGTTATTATACTTAATTTTTCCTTTTGTTTTGTTTTGTTTTAAAGAAAAATAATCAATAAAAATATGCTCTAAAAAGCGTAGTTTTTTCTTTCCATATATTTTGTAAAGTGATTCTTTTGCTCCCCAAACAACAGTTAATTTTTTTATTAAATTTTCACCTATTTCGGTATATTTTTTTATGGGTGTAAATTTATGAGCAATCTTTTTGATTTTATCACGTTGCATTTCAATATCAATACCAACAGGTGTATCATCAGCAATAATAATCCCAGAAAAAGTATAAGAATGTGTAATAGAAATGTATTTTTTATCTTTTAAATGAGGTTTTCCAAATTCATCATAAATCAAATCTTCATCAGAATATCCTACTTCTTTTAATAAACATCGTACACTTAAAAATCCTCGTTTATGGATTTCGGATTTCATATTATTTACTCTATTCTGGTTTTTATCTGTCAAAAAAACATCTTTAGAAAGTTCTTCGAAAGATTCTTTAATCTTCCAAATCAGCACTTTAGCGTTTTTGTTAAGTGTTATCGTCTTAAAAAGAGGCATACAATTAAAAGTTATTATGTAACTTTGCAGTCTTAAATTTTTGAATAAACAAAGATACAACTATGAGTACAAAAATAGCAACATATATACCTTTCAAAGTTAAAGATATTTCTTTAGCAGCATGGGGAAGAAAAGAAATTGAATTGGCAGAAGCAGAAATGCCTGGGTTAATGTCTTTAAGAGAAGAGTATAAAGATGAGCAACCATTAAAAGGGGCTAGAATTGCAGGATGTTTACATATGACCATTCAAACTGCTGTTTTAATAGAAACATTAACAATTTTAGGTGCAGATGTTACGTGGAGTTCTTGTAATATTTTTTCTACTCAAGACCAAGCTGCTGCTGCAATTGCAGTAACAGGAGTACCTGTTTATGCTTGGAAAGGGATGAATGAAGAAGAGTTTAATTGGTGTATAGAACAAACCTTATTTTTTGGAGAAGATAAAAAACCTTTAAACTTAATTTTAGATGATGGAGGAGATTTAACCAATATGGTGTTAGACAGGTATCCAGAATTGGCAGCAGGAATTAACGGATTGAGTGAAGAAACTACCACTGGAGTTCATCGTTTATATGATAGGGTAAAAGCAGGAACACTACCTATGCCAGCAATTAATGTAAACGATTCTGTAACCAAGTCTAAGTTTGATAACAAATACGGATGTAGAGAATCTGCCGTAGATGCCATTAAAAGAGCCACTGACTTAATGATTGCAGGGAAACGTGTAACCGTTTGTGGTTACGGAGATGTTGGTAAAGGTACAGCTGCCTCTTTTAAAGGAGCAGGTGCTATTGTTACTGTAACAGAAATAGACCCAATTTGTGCTTTACAAGCAGCAATGGATGGCTTTGAAGTGAAAAAATTAGAAACTGTAATAGGTAATACAGATATTGTAATTACAACAACAGGTAATAAAGATATTGTACAATCTCATCATTTCAAAGCTTTAAAAGACAAAGCTATTGTATGTAATATTGGTCATTTTGATAATGAAATTGATATGGCTTGGTTAAACAATAATTATGGAGATACCAAAGTAGAAATAAAGCCTCAGGTAGATAAATACACTATTAATGGTAATGATGTTATCATTTTAGCAGAAGGTCGTTTGGTAAACTTAGGATGTGCTACGGGACACCCAAGTTTTGTAATGAGTAATTCATTTACCAATCAAACATTAGCTCAAATAGAATTATGGAATCATAGAGATAAATATAAAAACCAAGTGTATATGTTGCCAAAATATTTAGATGAAAAAGTAGCAAAATTACACTTAGAAAAAATTGGTATTGAGCTAACTGAGTTAAGAGAAGACCAAGCAGCATATATTGGTGTAACTGTAGAGGGCCCTTATAAACCAGAGCATTATAGGTATTAATATATGAGTATGAAATTTCTATGAAAGTAGGAATAGCAAATTTTAAACTTTAATTAAAAGTGAGATAAGTCTTGATATATTTTAATCAACTTCTAAGGAGGTAAATTTAAAAGTATTTCCATCAAATAAGCCTTTATCACTTAGTTTTAAAGAAGGAATTACCAACAACGCCATAAAAGATAGTGTCATATATGGTGCTTGTAAAGTGCTACCCATTTTTTTTGCCATTTTATCTAATTTAGCATAAGCTTTTCCTACTTCTTTACCAGATTTATTACTCATAATTCCTGCTACAGGTAGTGGTACTATTTTTGTGTTAGTATTTGAAACTGCACAAATACCTCCTTTATTTTCTATCAATAAATTTACGGCTTTACAAATGGCTTTGTCAGAAACGCCTACGGCAATAATATTATGAGAGTCATGTCCAACAGAACTGGCAATTGCCCCTTCTTTTAGCCCAAAATTTTTAATAAAGGCAATTGCTGGTTTTTCATTTTTATAGCGATTTACTACCGTCATTTTTAAAATATCTTTTTGTATATTTGATACTAAATTTCCGTTTTCTATTAATGCATCTTCTTGAAGTTCATTGGTGATTAATGCACCATCTTTGGCTTCAATAACTCGTATTTTTTTTGATGATGATGGGTAAAAGAAGTCTACTACTTCTTTTTTATCAGTAGTAAAATTATTAATAATTTCAAAATCTACGTGTTTTACAAAAGATTGTCCGTTTTCTGCAACTAACTTACCATTTATATAGGTTTGTAAGACCTTAAATGTTGTTAAATTTTCTAGTACTACAAAATCGGCATTATCGTCTTTTTGTAATAATCCTACATCTAAATTATAATGTTTTACAGGGTTTATACAGGCAACTTTAAGTACTTTAAAGGCATCTATCCCTTTGGCAACAGCACGTTTACATAAGTGGTTGATATGACCTAGTAATAAATCATCAGGATGTTTATCATCAGAACAAAACATTATATTATTATAGTGTTCTGGTAATAAATTAATTAATGCTTCAAAGTTTTTGGCGGCACTTCCTTCTCTAATAATTATCTTCATTCCTTTTTGTAATTTCTCTAAGCCTTCATCAAAAGTAAAACACTCGTGGTCTGTAGAAATTCCTGCATCAATATATTTGGTGATATCATTACCTTGTAAACCAGGTGCATGGCCATCTATGGGTTTGTTGTAATATTTTGCCCAATTTATTTTTTTCATTACTTGTTTATCTTCAAACAAAACGCCTGGGTAATTCATCATTTCTGCCAAATATTTAATATCTGGATTTGCCATTAATTTTTTAATATCATCTGAATTGATTACTGCTCCTGCACTTTCAAAAGAAGTTGCTGGTACGCAAGAAGGTGCTCCAAAATTAAATTTTAATGGAACCTTTTTTCCGTTTTCTATCATAAAATGAATGCCTTTTACACCTACAACATTGGCA
>CAZZPG010000025.1:0-15960 GCA_964655975.1 uncultured Flavobacteriaceae bacterium | reverse complement strand
AATCATATAAGTCTATAAAAAAATAGATTATAAGATTTTAATAAAATTATTGAAAGATATATAATACGGTAGATTTTTAAAAATAGGATATTCTATACTTTCTGCATTAACTACACCTACACCTGCAAACCAAACTTTAGCGTTTTGTTTTTTAGCGTGTTTTTTAAAGGTTTCCATCCAAATAGCATCATATTCTGTAGCATTTTGGATATTATTGATGGTTTGTACCAATACAAAAATGGTAGGCTTTCCTTTTTTAAACAACACAAATTGTGGATGCTTTTTTAACTTACTATTTACTGCCAAAAACTCATAACCCATTTTTTGTAATTTTTTTCCTACAATATTCATCCCAAGGTTATGTAATTCTTGTCGAGTTAATATCTGCATTATTTCTTCTTATTTTTCTTAGAAAAATTTTTTACCTCTTTAGATTGAGGTTTCTTATATTTTCTAGCAATTTCTCTTTTATAAGAACCTCCTAAGTTTACTTTTTGGTTCTTTTCACTTTTTTCATGAAAGGCAGACCCTGGTACATATTCTTTCTTTATTCTATTTTTAGAAACCTCTCTATCTTCTCTTGGGCGTTCTTCTTCTGTAAGTTGTTTAGATATTTCTACTTCTTTTGGAAATACTATTTTAGGAATGGTAAAATTCATCAATTTTTCTATTCTTTCTTTGGCTTCTTCTTCTTTTTTTGTTGAAAATAAAATAGTTTTTCCTTTGTGTTCTGCTCTACCTGTTCTACCAATTCTATGCATATAGTTTTCAGGAAATGGTGGTGTATCAAAATTAATTACATGTGATATTTCATCTAAATCTAATCCACGAGCCATTACATCTGTGGCCACTAAAATACGGTTCATCCCATCATTAAACTGTCGGATAGAGCGAATACGGTAATTTTGTGTTTTATTAGAGTGTATCACACAAATTTCATCAGCATAAGATTCATCTAAAGCATCAAATAGTCTGTCTGCACTTCTTTTGTTAGAGACAAAAACCAATACTTTGGTAAAGGTATTTTTATCGAGTAACAAATAATTTAAAAGATTTACCTTGGTGTAAAAATTAGGAACATTATAGGTTTGTTGAGCAATATTATCTAGCGGAGTACCACTTACAGCAACAGAAACTTTTTCTGGGTTTTTAAAAAAATCATCAATCAAAATTGCAACATCTTCTGTCATGGTAGCAGAAAACATAATGTTTTGTCTTCTTTTTGGTAATAAATCAAAAATGTTTAATAGTTGAAAACGGAAGCCTAAATCTAGCATTACATCTACCTCATCAATTACTAATTTCTGAATGGTTTTTAACTTTAATACCTTGCTCAAAGCTAAATCATACAGTCTGCCTGGGGTTGCTACAATAACATCCGTTCCTTGTACTACGGCTTGTTTTTGTGTGTTAATGTTTGTACCACCATATACTCCTAAAACTCTAAGTGTAATATACGTAGCTAATTTTTCTATTTCTTCTACAACTTGTAGTACCAACTCTCTTGTTGGAACTAAAATTAAGACTCTTGGATGTTGTTGTTTAGAAAATTTTAAATCTTGTAAAATGGGCAACGCATAAGCAAACGTTTTTCCTGTACCAGTTTGGGCAATCCCTACTACATCTTTACCAGAGCGTACTATAGAAAAGGCTTCTTGTTGAATGGGTGTTGGTTGTATAAAATTTAAATCTTCAATGGCATTTTGTAGTGGTCTTATTAGGTTGAAATCGTTAAAAGTTATCATCAAAAAAAATTTTTGCAAAGGTAAGGTTTCTAATGGTTATAAATTAGTAAGGATATAGAGCTGTAATTTTTTTTATAATTATTGTTCTCTTTTATTGAACCTTACCATTAACTGTTTTTTTTACTAATTGCTGTATTATAATATTTCTTTATTCCTGTAACTTCTTTTCCTAACCAACTGGGTTTAATAAAAATTTCATTTTCATTTGTTAATTCTATTTCTGCAATAACCAACCCTTTATTATCTCCTAAAAACTCATCTACCTCAAAAATATGGTTGTTTTTTTTTATATAATATCTGTTTTTTTTTATAATTCTTTCTTCGCATAAATCTAATAATAGTAGGGCTTCTTTTTTATTAATTTCCTTTTCCCATTCAAAACGTGTTGTTCCAGAGGTATTGCTAATCCCTTTAATGGTTATAAAAGCTGTATCATCTGTAATGCGTATTCGTACAACTCGGTGCTTATCAGAATTTAAGAAACCTTGTTGTATATATGTTTTTTTAAAAGATTTTTTTATATAGCTATTATTTTTAACTAAAAATTTACGTTCTATTTCTAAATTCATAAAATTAAAATTTTAATGTGTACTAATATACTAGTTTTTATCGTTATTATAAGAATAAATAATATCTTTGGTAAATAGAATTTTGTATGAAAAACAGATTGCTCCTTTTTACTTTTTTATTTTCTGGATGGTTGTACGCTCAAACAGATTATAGTAGTTCTTGGGATGATTTTTATTCTTACAATAATGTAAAAGATTTTGTAAAGGTAAATAATGTTGTGTATGCCCTAACAGACAATGCTGTTTTTTCTTATGATATTATTACCAAAGAGATTAAAAAATTATCATCTGTAAAGGGCTTGTCTGGAAACACAACTTCGGCAATTTATTACAATGCTACATATAAAAAATTAATTATTGGGTATAGAAATGGATTGATAGAGATCGTAGACCAAAATGGTAATATCACTATTTCTGCAGATATTATTAACTTTAATCAATCTGGAGAAAAAAGTATAAATAGTATTTATGGATATCACAACAAACTCTACATTTCTACACCTTTTGCAGTAGTAATGTATGATTTAGAAAAGTTAGAATTTGGTGATACCTACTTTATTGGTACAGAATCTACAGAGGTTAAGGTAAATCAAATAACAGTATTTAATAATACTATTTATGTGGCTACACAAAATGGTTTATACTCCGCTGATGTAAATAATACAAATTTGATAGATTTTAATAAATGGAAACAACCCTTTGTAAATAAAAATTTTAAACAAATAACCGTTTTTAACAATCAATTATATACTATTTTAGATACAAGTCTTTTTAGAATTGATGGGCAGAATTTGATACTAATAAAAGATTTTTTTCAACCTGTAAATGCTCTAAAATCTTCAAAAACTCATCTATCAATTGCTTTAAATAGAGAAGCCTATGTTTTTGATGAATCTTTAAATGAAACTCTTCACCAAACAGCCACAACACCTTTTAATTATCATCTAAATAATATTTTATCGGATGATAATACATTGTATCTCGCTACTAAAGAATATGGAGTTTTAATGGCTAATTTTACATCAACTTCTTCTTTTAAAGAAATACACCCATCAGGTCCTTTGTCTAATAATGTTTTTTCAATCGCAGTTCAAAACCAACATCTTTGGGTAGTATTTGGAGGATATGATGAAACCTACACGCCTGCACAAGTAAGACAAGGATTTAGTCATTATAATGGAGAAGAGTGGATAAATAGTCCTTTTGATACCAACAACCCCATAGGAGATTTAGTATCAATAACCATTAACCCAGCAAATGAGAATAACGTATTTATTAGTTCTTATGGAGATACAGGTGCTATAAACTCAATGCTCACAGGAGGTTTGCTTGAGGTAGAAAACAATAGTATTATCAATTTTTACAATCATAGAAATAGTACCCTAGAGGATATTGTTAAAAACACTCCAAACCGTGTAACTATAAGGGTAAACGGAACTGTTTTTGACAATCAAAATAACCTATGGATAACCAATACAGGTGTAGATAATAAATTAAAAAAAAAATCATCAAATGGGCAGTGGTCTAGTATCAATTTAAGCTCATTGCAAACAAATATTGCCTCAGGAGTTAATGAAATTATTATTGATAAAAATAATAGTAAGTGGATAGGTACTCGAAGAAATGGTGTCTATATTTATAATGAAAATGGTAATAGAAAAAAAGCTTTAACTACAGAGGTTAACAAAGGGAGTTTGCCCCATGCAAACGTTAGAGCTTTAACTGTAGATAGAAGCAATAGAATATGGTTAGGAACTTTATTAGGTCTTGTAATCTACAATAATGCTTCAGGAGTTTTTGATGCAACCACAACAAATACAAAACCAATTATTATTTTAGATGATGGAATCCCTAAAAAATTATTGGGAGACCAAACCATTAACACTATTGTTGTAGATGGAGCAGATAATAAATGGTTTGGAACAGAAAATGCAGGTGTTCTTTACACAAATCCTAATGGGCAAAAAACTCTTGCAAATTTTAATACCTCTAACTCTCCCTTACCCTCTAATAAGATTTTAAAAATTGCTATAAATAAAGCTACAGGGAAAGTTTTCTTTGCAACAGATAAAGGGATTGTTGCATACAATAGTAATGTGGCTCCTTTTGGAAATCAATTAGATCAAGTATACGCATACCCAAACCCTGCATTAAAAAAGCACCAAATAATAACTATTGATGGTAGAAATGAAACACACTTACCAAAAGGTACTAATGTAAAAATTTTAGACATTGCAGGTCATTTAGTATTTGAAACCAATGTGGTAGAAGGGCAACAATTACAAGGTGGGAAAGTAGTGTGGAACAAAACCAATTTGGCAGGAAAAAAAGTAACCTCTGGCGTATATATTGTTTTACTAACCAATAAAGATGCTACAGAGTCTTCTATGACAAAAATAGCAATTATAAATTAATGGCTATTGTAAGCACAAAAGCTATTGTTTTTAATGCTATAAAATATGGCGACTCTAGTTTAATTATAAAATGTTTTACACAAAAGGAAGGAATAAAATCATACATGCTTGCTGGGGTATTAAGTTCTAAAAAAAGGAAAATAAAAGCTGCTTATTTTCAACCTTTAACACAACTAGAAATTGTAGCAAACCACAATAATAAAGGAAATTTAAATAGTATTAAAGAGGTACAAGTTACGTATCATTACAAATCTATACCCACAAATATTGTAAAACAAACTATTGTACTATTTTTATCAGAAGTCTTATCTAATATAATTAGGGAAGAAGAAAAAAACACAGCATTATTTAATTATATAGAAGCTGGGTTGCAATGGTTAGACACCCATAAATCTATCGCTAATTTTCATTTACTTTTTTTACTAAATCTTTCTTATTTCTTAGGTTTTTATCCAGAGGTTACCAATAATCATAAAAAAGGATTTAATTTGTTAGAGGGTTGTTTTACAGATGAAATCTATCAAAAAGAAATTATTAAAAAAGAGAAATTAGTGCTCTTTAAAAAGCTGTTGGGCATACATTTTGATGCTATAGAAGACGTGTCTTTTCATAAAAAAGAAAGACAACTAATCTTACAAGTAATTTTACAATATTTTGAGTTACATTTGGGCAGTTTTAAAAAACCTAAATCTCTAGCTATATTAGAAACCGTTTTTAGTTAATGAAATCAATACTTTTTATAATCACTTTTTTTATTAGTACCTTTTTCTGGGGACAAGAAGTAACTGTTTATGACCAAGAAACAGGTAAAATAGTACCTAATGTTACAGTATATAATTTAATAAAATCTATTAGTTTAACAACAAATAATCAAGGAAAAGTAGATATTTCTAATATTAAAAAGGAAGATATTATTACTTTTTCTCATTTATCATATGCTTTACTAACTATAAAAAAGCATCAATTATTAAAAAAAAATTACATCATTTATCTAACCAAAGAATCAGAACAATTAGATGAAGTAGTTCTATCTTTATTTAAAAAGAACGAGAAAACGAACAGAATTGCAGAACAAGTTGCCGTTTTATCATTAAAAGAAATTCAAAAAGTAGCTGCACAAACATCGGCAGATTTATTAGCGTCTATTCCTGGTATAAAGGTGCAAAAATCTCAATTAGGTGGAGGAAGCCCCGTATTAAGAGGAATGGAATCTAACCGAGTATTATTAGTAATAGATGGTGTTAGAATGAACAATGCTATTTATAGAAAAGGACACTTACAAAACTCTATAACTATTTCACCAAATTTATTAGACAGAACCGAAGTAGTTTTTGGACCATCTTCTGTAATTTACGGGTCTGATGCCTTAGGTGGCGTTATTCATTATTATACAAAAACTCCAAAACTTTCTGAAGAAACAAAAATAAAAAGTAATTTTTTTAACAGATATTCTTCTGTAAATCAAGAAACAACCACCAATATTTCGGCAGAATTACGCTTTAAAAAATGGGCATCATTTACTAGTATTTCTTATAGTAATTTTGGTGATTTAGAGATGGGTAAAAATCGTTCTCATGGGTTTTCAAATTGGGGTAAAGTATCTTATTTTTCAAAAAACACAGATACAAACTACACTGCTACCCCCACAGTAAACACAGATACAAATATTCAAAAAAATACAGGTTTTACTCAAACAGATATATTACAAAAGTTTTTTTTTTCAATATCAAAAACTACCGATATAAGAATAAATTTACAATATTCAACAACATCTAATATACCTCGTTTTGATAGATTAACAGAGTTAAAAGACAATTCAAACCCGTCTTCATTAAAATTTGCAGAGTGGTATTATGGACCACAACAACGCTTATTAATTTCACCACAATTTATTATCAATCCAAATAAAAATTGGTTAGATAAGGGAACTATTACCTTAGCCTACCAAAAGATTAAAGAAAGTAGAATTCAACGTAAATTTACAAGTTTAAATAGAGTATATAGAGAAGAAACTGTTGATGTTTATAGTATAAATGGAGATTTTAATGTGCCTCTTACCAAAGATAAAAAACGTAATTTATCTTACGGATTTGAGCTTACCTACAATAACGTTAAGTCTAATGCATACGGAAAAACCTTAATAGTTTCTAGAAATGATATTACTGGATTTTCAAAAACTTTTAAGGTACAATCTCGATATCCAGATGGTAAAAATAACTACACAAGTGAGGCAATTTATATAGATTATAGACAAGACCTAAATAGTAAATCTACCTTAAATTCTGGAATTAGATTTACCAGTACTCAACTAAATGCTAAATGGATAGATAAAACTTTTATTACTCTGCCATCTACAAATATTAGTTTACATAATTCTGCCATAACTGCCACCTTAGGATATGTGTATAAACCACAAAAAAGCTGGCAAATTAACTATGTAATATCGTCTGGTTTTCGCTCTCCCAATATAGATGATATTGGTAGAGTTAGAGAAAAAGGAGGCAATGTTACTGTGCCAAACATACATTTAAAACCAGAATTTGCCTACAATGCAGAGGTAAGCATACAAAAATACTTAAACAATAAACGTTTTAAAATTGGAGCTAACATCTATTATACATTATTAAATAATTATATTATAAGAGACCATTTTACATTAAATAAAAGTAGAACAATTTTATATGATGAAGATATTGCTAATGTGGTTGCTAACCAAAACAGAGGAACAGCTTTTATAACAGGTTTTACAGGAAGTTATCAAGGAAAAATTTCTAAAAATTGGAAAACTTTAGGGTTTATTACCTACACCAAAGGACGTACCAATGACACTAAAGAGTACTTATCTTCTATTCCTCCATTATTTGGAAAATTTGAAGTAAATTACAAAAATAAAAACTTAGAACTGGGGGCAAATATAAAGTTTACTAACAAAAAAGAAGTAGCCAATTATAACTTTACTGAAGGTATTGATAATATTGAAGAAACACCTATTATTAAATTAAATGCAACCTCTAGTACACACAAATACTTTGGTACACCTATGTGGTATACTATTGGATTAAATGGCTCTTATGTGATTAATAAAAATTGGAAAGTATTAGCACAAATAAGTAACCTTTTAGATAAACATTACAAAGAATTTGCTTCAGGTATTTCTTCTCCTGGTAGAAATGTATCTATGTCTTTTTTAGCTAGTTTTTAAATTTTCTTGTTTTCACTATTTTTACCATAAAAATTTCCAACTAATTCAACTAGAAAACTTTAGGCAACAAAAATAAGATAATTATTTTAACCTTGTTAATGTTAAATCTAAATTGTATTTAATAATAAAGAGTCCATTATTCTCTGTAGAATTAAATAATTTATTATCATAATCAAACTTAGAAATTAATCGATAAGAAACACCTTTTTTAAAAGTACTTTTTAAGTTCTTACCAGAAGCTAATCTTACCAAAACATCATAAGTAATATCAAATCCTTTACTAGCATAATTAGATGGATAGGTATTATTTTTAGCCCTATACTGTTTATCAAATATTTTTACTAATGTTGTGTTTTCATTTAAAAAAATATCTGATACATAGGTAAACTCAATTTGTGCCAATTTTAGGTTATCAATTCCACCAAAAGCAGTTCCTTTTTCTATAGCAAAAACTTTGGCAGTAGTTTCTTCTGGCAAACTAATTAACGTATTCATGGCATCTTCTGCCAATACATTATTATTGGTAGCAATTATTACCCAATTTTGAACCTTAGGTTTTAACAATTTTAATAACCGCTCTTTTTCTATATATCCTTTTTCTGGAAAAATTGTTTGCACTTCTACAATAGAATCATGTACTATTAGCATTTGTTTAATACTAGATGCTAAAGCATATTTATCAGAAACAACCACAATATTTTCTCCATTATAAATTTCTTTGATATAATTTATTAAATGATTTCTATACCTCTTTTTTTCTGGTGATGTTTTGATTAATTTTGATGAAGAAAAGTCTTCTTGATTTTTAGAATATACAGGGAAAACAACAGATACTTTTACTTGATTTGCTACAACTTCTGCTTCACTTGAATACAAAGGGCCTATTATAACATCATTATCATTCAAATTATAATTACTAAGAATAGTACGAATTCTACCATTTTTTTTCCCTGTATCATACACATTTAATTCTATCTGTACACCTTGCTTTCTTAAAGAATCTATAGCAATTTCTGCACCTAAATACAAATCTGTTACAATATTTACGAGTTTCTCTCTTTTGGCAGTTTTCTTTTTCTTAAAAATATCTATAGCAGAAACTGAATCATATTTTTTTGCTCTAAAAGGTAATAACAAAGCTACTTTAAGTATCCTATTTTCATCAATAATCTCTTTATAAATCTCTTCTACTTCTACATTTTTAGTATCAATAGATTTAATTTTAATAATTTCCCCTACTTTTAGTCCTTCAGATAAAATAGGATTTAATTTTTTTAAATCCTCTGCTGTAACATTATAAAAATGAGTTAAACTATAAAAAGTATCTCCTTTTTTTACAGTATGAACAATAAAATTATTTTTTAAATCATCCAAATCATCTTCAATAGGGGTCTCTTCTTTTTTTTCGTCTGTAGGAGGTATTACAAGCTCTTTTTCTTTTTTTTCAATAAGCTTACTATCAATAGGGTTACTATTTTTTTTATTTGGAATAATTATGATAGTATTAGGTTTAGGACTTGTTTCTACATCTGGGTTTAAACGTAATAAATCTTTGGTATCTATATCCAATCTATTGGCTATGATACTTATGGTTTCTCCTTTTTTTATTTTGTATTCTATATATTTTTTTTGCTGTCCGCAAGATATTGCAAAGGTTAAAAAAAATAGCATTAAAATTAGTTTCAAGCTTTTCATATATTTTATTCCCATTCAATTGTGGCAGGTGGTTTAGAGCTAATATCATATACAACTCTGTTTACACCTTTTACATTATTAATAATTTTATTAGATATTTTTTGTAAAAATTTATAGGGTAAATCTACCCAATCTGCTGTCATTCCATCAGTACTTTCTACTGCACGTAAGGCAACTACTTTCTCGTAAGTTCTTTCATCTCCCATTACTCCTACCGAGTTTATAGGCAACAATATAGCTCCTGCTTGCCACACTTTATTATATAAACCATGTTTTTTGAGTCCATTAATAAAAATTGCATCAACTTCTTGCAAAATACGAACTTTTTCTAAAGTAATATCTCCTAAAATACGAATTCCTAAACCTGGTCCTGGAAAAGGGTGTCTTCCTAATAATTCTTTATCAATTTTCATAGACGTTCCTACTCTTCTAACTTCGTCTTTAAAAATCATACGCAAAGGCTCAACTACTTTTAACTTCATAAAATCTGGCAAACCACCAACATTATGATGACTTTTAATAGTTGCTGATGGCCCACCATTTACAGAAACTGATTCTATAACATCTGGATAAATAGTACCTTGTGCCAACCATTTTGCATTTTCTATTTTATGAGCTTCATCATCAAAAACCTCTATAAACACACGCCCAATTGCTTTTCTTTTCACCTCAGGATCTGTTAATCCTTTGAGAGCCTCCAAAAAACGTACAGAAGCATCTACTCCTTTTACATTTAATCCCATTCCTTCATATTGTTTTAATACACTAGGAAATTCATTTTTTCTAAGCAAACCATTGTTTACAAAAATACAGTGTAAATTTTTTCCGATAGCTTTATGTAATAAAACTGCTGCAACAGTACTATCTACACCACCAGACAATCCTAAAACTACTTTATCTTCCTGTATTTTCTCTTTTAATTCTTTTACCGTTTTATCTACAAAAGAATCTGGTGTCCACGTTTGAGCAACCCCTGCTATATCAACTAAAAAATTCTGTAATAATTGTTTCCCATCTGTAGTATGATACACTTCTGGATGAAATTGTATGGCATAGGTCTCTTCTCCATCAATTCTATAAGCGGCATTTGCTACATCGTGTGTACTTGCCAAATGTATAGCATTTGTAGGTAATTCTTTTATGGTATCTGAATGACTCATCCAAACTTGACTACCTTCTACTATATTTTTAAAAAAAACCTCATCCTTTTTGATGAACGATAAATTAGCTCTTCCATATTCTCTAGTGTTAGATGAGGCTACTAAACCACCAAAAAAATGTGCCAAATATTGTGCTCCGTAACAAATGGCCAACAATGGTTTTTTTCCTCTAATTTCTGATAAATCTAAATGAGGTATCTCCTTAGAACGAACTGAAGATGGGCTACCAGAAAGAATAACTGCTTTAAAATTATTTATATTTTGTGGAATTTTATTATACGGATAAATTTCACAATAAATATTTAACTCTCTTACACGGCGTGCAATAAGTTGTGTGTACTGCGAGCCAAAATCTAAAATAAGTACATTAGGTTGTTGCATCTGCAAAAATACTATTTTGATTTTATTTTTTATACAAAAAAAGAATAAATAACAGTGTTTTTTTTAATTACTTAAAGATATTCAAAAGCTACTCAGGCACTCCATACAAATCAAAATCACCTGCTTCGTTAATTTTAATATTAATAAATTCTCCGAGTTTAATATAATGTTTGGTAGCATCTACAATTACATCATTATCTACATCTGGAGAGTCAAATTCTGTACGTCCATAAAAATACTCTCCGTCTTTTCTATCGAATAAACATTTAAAAGTTTTTCCTATTTTTTGCTGATTTAATTCCCAAGAAATTTGACTTTGTACTTCCATAATTTCATTCACTCTTCGGAATTTTACTTCTTCTGGCACATCATCTTCTAAGGTAAAAGCCCCTGTATTTTCTTCGTGAGAATATTCAAAAGCTCCCATTCTATCAAAACGCATTTCCTCTACAAAATCTTTTAATTCTTGAAACATTTTCTCAGTTTCTCCTGGATATCCAACAATTAAGGTAGTTCTAATTGCCATATTTGGCACAGCTGCTCTAAACTTTTTTATTAATTTAATAGTTTTTTCTCGGGTAGTACCACGTTTCATTGATTTTAACAACTCGGTATTTACGTGTTGTAACGGAATGTCTAAATAATTACAAATTTTTGACTCTTTTTTCATCACTTCTATAACATCCATCGGAAAACCAGAAGGAAAGGCATAATGCAAACGAATCCATTCAATGCCATCTATTTTCACCAATTCTTTTAGTAAATCTGCCAAGGCTCTTTTTTTGTAAATATCTAGTCCGTAGTAAGTTAAATCTTGAGCAATCAATATCAACTCTTTGATGCCTTTTTTGGCTAATTTTGTTGCTTCAATTATGATTTCTTCTATCGGTGTAGATACGTGACCGCCTCTCATTAGTGGTATTGCACAAAACGAACACGGTCTATCACAACCTTCGGCAATTTTCAAATACGCATAGTGTTTTGGAGTGGTTGTTAAACGCTCTCCTATTAATTCGTGCTTATAATCAGCCTCTAAAACTTTGAGTAAATTTGGTAAATCATGCGTGCCAAAATACTGATCTACATTGGTAATTTCTTTTTCTAAATCGGGTTTATATCGCTCACTTAAACACCCTGTAACAAACACCTTATCTACCTCTCCTGCTTCTTTACGTTGTGTGTAATGCAAAATGGTATCTATACTTTCTTCTTTGGCTTTTCCTATAAATCCACAGGTATTAATTACCACAATATTTCCATCGTCATTTGTATCTTCGTGCACAACTTCTTTTCCGTTTGCTTTTAATTGTCCCATTAAAATTTCTGAGTCGTAGATGTTTTTAGAGCATCCTAAAGTAACAACGTTTATTTTATTTTTTTTGATAGATTTTGTACGCATTTGATAGTAAATAATGAAATGACTGAATGATTAAAAAAGAGATTCCTGCCTTCGAAGGAAAGACAGAAAATAATTTATTTAAAAAAAGAATCTACAAATTCGTATTTGTTAAATACTTGTAAATCATCTATTCCTTCTCCTATTCCAATATACTTTACAGGAATTTGAAATTGATCTGAAATTCCGATGACTACTCCTCCTTTTGCTGTTCCGTCTAATTTTGTCACGGCTAAAGAAGTAACTTCAGTAGCTAATGAGAATTGTTTTGCTTGTTCAAAGGCATTTTGACCTGTAGAGCCATCTAAGATTAATAATACATCATGTGGTGCATCTGCTACCACTTTTTGCATTACTCGTTTTATTTTGGTCAGTTCGTTCATTAAATTTACTTTATTATGTAAACGCCCCGCAGTATCAATAATAACTACATCGGCATTTTGTGTAACTGCAGACTGTAAGGTGTCAAACGCTACAGAAGCAGGGTCTGACCCCATTTCTTGACGTACAATGGACACATCTGTTCTATCTGCCCATACTTGTAATTGATCTATGGCAGCAGCTCTAAAAGTATCTGCAGCTCCTAAAATTACTTTTAGTCCTTGCTTTTTAAATTGTGATGCTAACTTACCAATAGTTGTAGTTTTACCCACTCCGTTTACTCCCACCACCATAATTACATACGGTTTTTTGTCTTTTGGAATGGTAAATTCAGTTTCATTACCTATATTATTTTCAGACAGTAAAGCTGCAATTTCTTCTCGTAAAATACGGTTTAACTCATCTGTACCTAGATATTTATTTTTAGCTACACGTGCTTCAATTCTATCAATAATTTTTAAAGTAGTATCTACACCCACATCAGAAGAGACTAATACTTCTTCTAAATTATCTAATACATCATCATCTACTTTAGACTTACCTGCTACTGCTTTTGAAAGTTTAGAAAAAAAATTTGTTTTTGTTTTTTCTAGTCCTTTGTCTAAGGTTTCTTTTTTTTCTTTTGAAAATATTTTTTTAAAAAAACTCATTATATTGTTTTTATATCATCTATCTAAGGTTGGTAAAATTCATGCCAAAGATTTTTACAAGTCAGTTTGTCATTATTTTACTTAACTTATTGTTCTTTTGTTTGCGTTAGGGATTGAGGTGGCATCCTTTTTCTCTATCATTTTTGCCTTTGCAAAAAAATGATAGAGAAAAAGATATAGCCGAAAGCCCGACCTGTTTAGGGAACGCCCTCAAAAATACAGAATTTATAGTACAAAAAAAGCTACTTTACATAGAAAGTAGCTTTTTAAATATTTTAGATAACAAGTATTATTTTTTTGCTAAAAAGTCTTTTACTTGTGATGGATCCATAATAGCTTCTACAAATGTGTAAGAGCCTGTCTTTGGAGAACGCACCATTTTGATTGCTTTACTTAATCTTTTTGCTCCTGTTTGTAACGATGCTACTGATTTTTTTGCCATAACTATTGCTATTTGACGTTTTTAAGTAAAACGCTAATTATTTAATTTCTTTGTGAACTGTCATTTTTTTTAAGATAGGATTGAATTTTTTAATTTCCATTCTATCTGGTGTATTCTTCTTGTTCTTTGTAGTAATGTATCTAGAAGTTCCTGGTTTACCAGAAGCTTTGTGCTCTGTACATTCTAAAATTACCTGAATTCTGTTTCCTCTTTTTGCCATTTCTGTAAAATTTTATCTACCTAAAAAGGGTTATTTAGTTAAAAACCCTTTTGCTCTAGCTTCTTTAAGAACCGAAGCAATCCCTTTTCTATTAATATTTTTTAATGCAGAAGCAGATACTTTTAAGGTAATCCATTTATCTTCTTCTGGAATATAGAAACGCTTTATCATTAAGTTAGCGTTAAATTTTCTTTTTGTTCTATTTAATGCATGAGAAACATTGTTCCCAACCATTGCTTTTTTTCCTGTAAGTTCACAAACTCTAGACATCTTGACAGTTTTTAGTGTTATTTCTAAACGAGGTGCAAATTTAGGAATTTTTTACATGTTGAGCAAAACTATTTCTACTATTTTTTTAAATTATTTTTACTGGGTGTTTTTTTGAGATGAAATTAATTCTTTTTGCAATATTTCTAAAGATTTAGTAACAGTTCTATTAATTACTTTTTCTCTTGGTTGCCCAAAATTAAACTCTTTGGTGATAATTTTTTGAGGTGTTGCTAAAGAAATATACACCAATCCCACACTTTTATCATTATAATCTGTAGTAGGTCCTGCATTTCCTGTTACTGCAATAGCATAATCTGTTTGTAGTTTTTCTTTAACCCCAACTACCATTTCTTGGGCTACTTCTTTACTTACAACCGTATGTTTTTTAATTGTTTCTGCCAATACTCCTAATATGTTTCTTTTTATTTCTGCCGAATAGCTTACAATACTTCCTTTAAAATACGCAGATGAACCTGCCACAGACACTAAAGAAGCTGCTATTTTACCTCCTGTTAAACTTTCAGCAATAGAGAGGGTTTTATGTTGTTGTTTTAGCAATTCTCCTACTTGTTTTTCTAAAGTTGCTTCATCATCAAAACCTGTAATTATTTCTGGAATTAATACTGTAAGTTCTGCTACTTTTTGATTGACTAGTATTTCTAATTCTTGTTGATTATCGCCTTTGGCGGATAATCTCAATCGTACTTTTCCAAAAGAAGGTAAATAGGCTAATTTTATATTTGATGGCAACTTATTTTCAAAATCTTCTATTCTGCTTGCAATTACACTTTCTCCTACACCATACGTCATAATGGTCTTATGGATAATATGTGGCAATTGAAATTGCTGTTTAATTCTTGGAAGCACTTTATTTATCATCAAGCCTTTCATTTCATACGGTACTCCTGGTAATGATACAAAAACCGTATTATTTTCATAAAACCACATACCTGGTGCTGTACCAAAATTATTCATTAACAAGGTTGCTTTTGAAGGCAATTGTGCTTGATAGCGTTGTGCTTTATTATAAGGGTGATTGATTTTTTTGAACAATTCTTTTATATGTTCAATAACTTTTAAATATTCTACAGTTTGAGTGTCATTAAAATATTTGGCAATTGTTTTTTTTGTAATATCATCATTTGTAGGGCCTAATCCACCTGTTATTATTACAATATCTACTCTCTTTTCTGCTTCTTTGAGTGCATTTAATATATGTTGTTCTTCATCTTGGATAGAAGATATTTGATATACAGAAACACCTATTTTGTTTAATTGTTTCCCAATCCATTGCGAGTTAGTATCTACAATTTGTCCGATAAGGATTTCATCTCCAATGGTTAT
Source organism: uncultured Flavobacteriaceae bacterium (assembly GCA_964655975.1). Taxonomy (GTDB): domain Bacteria; phylum Bacteroidota; class Bacteroidia; order Flavobacteriales; family Flavobacteriaceae; genus Polaribacter. The sequence continues at coordinate 91 of CAZZPG010000025.1, read as the reverse complement.
AATTTCTGCTTTCATATTAATATTTAAAAGTTATCAAGAAAAAGTAGTAACGTTTGTAAAATAGTTTTTTTCTAGAAAATGACAATTTATT
>CAZZPG010000024.1:0-16587 GCA_964655975.1 uncultured Flavobacteriaceae bacterium | reverse complement strand
TATGTAGCATAAAATAATTGCATTTTTATTTGGTTTTATCCATAGAATGCGTTGGTATGTTTTCTAAGTTCGGTTACAATGGCAATATCATTTTTTGTACCGAGTTTTATTTTATAAACTGGCCAAGGCATTTCTTGCATTTTGGCCACCATTTTTTCAATAGTATCAATACCAATGGTGTAATCTGTTAGTGGATTGTTGCTAGTATTGTAGTTCCAAATTTCATATAATTTTTTATTGTGTAATTTGGCATACAAATCGTTAAATGCCATGTCTAAAGCACATAAAGCAAACATATTGTTTTGTAGATGTATATGAGCAATATTCCAAAATATTTCTGGGGTAGTATTGGTAAAATTTTGATGTTTTATGGCATTCCAACAACGTATTAAATCTGCTTCTATAATTGCAGCCGTTTTGTTGTAATACGGATTAGAAGTTGCTTCTCCGTACCCAGTTTTTCCATTGTGTTCTAAACACGCAATTACTGATGATTGTGTGGTGTGGGTTTCTCTAGAAATGGTAAAAGGATGTTGTAATTTTAGTAGATATTTCTTTACGGTTAAGTTCATTTCATCAAATTTAAAAATGAAAGATAAATATACTAAAAAAGATTAAACCGATGCTTCTTTTTTATGTAAAAAACGAGTCAATTTCATAGATAAATCAAGTAGAATAATTTTAGCATTTCCATTTCTTTCTATATGATATAAGGCATCATTCAATTCTTTTTCAATATCTAAAATATTACCACTATGTACAAAAGGAGCAAAGTTTTGTAAATCGAATTTAGCTGCTTTGGTTTCTAAAAACACCAATTCTGGAGATTTGTAATTGAGCAATAACGTTTGCCTAAAAAACTGTAAACAATACTGTAAAAATTGTTTTTGAGTTTCACGTCCACTTTTTGCAATGGTATCGCTCCAGCTAATTAATTGCTGAATTACCGTAGCATTTCCTTTGGCTCTAAAGGCGGCACGAATCCACGTAATAAACCACTCTTCAAAAATAGCATCGTTAGAACTGTTGTGTAAAATATGGAGTGCTTTGTTGTAGTTTCCTTCTGATTGATGAGCAATTTTAGCTGCTTCATTGTTAGAAATAGATTCTTTTTTAACCAAAGCATCAGTAATATTTTGCTCATTTAAAGTAGGAAAATATAAGGCTTGACAACGAGATTTAATGGTGTTAATAATTTGCTCTTCACTTTCGGTAATTAAAATAAAAACTGTTTTTTCTGGTGGTTCTTCAATTAGTTTTAGCAATTTATTGGCGGCAGCAATATTCATTTTTTCTGCCATCCAAATAATCATCACTTTAAAACCTCCTTCGTAACTTTTTAACTGTAGTTTTTTTACAATATCTAACGATTCATCAACACCTATTAATCCTTGTTTGTTTTCTACACCAATATGTTGTAGCCAATTAAATAGACTTCCGTAAGGATGCTCATCAATAAAACGCCTCCAATCTTCTAAAAAAAAATTGCTTACAGGGTGTTTTTTTACGCTATCATTGGTGGTTACAGGAAACACAAAATGGAAATCAGGATGTTGTAATTTGTTACATTTTAGGGTACACGCTTCTTTATTGTCAGAAAAATGACACAATAAAAATTGAGCATAAGCAATTGCCATTGGTAACGTGCCACTTCCTTCTTTGCCTACAAACAACTGAGCGTGTGGAATTCTACCATTTTCTGTAGAAGTTTGTAAATGAGTTTTTATATATTCTTGTCCTATAATATCACTAAAAAGCATAGAGCAAATATACTGTTTAAATTACGAAATTGTTTTGGTAACTTTTTAAAATTGTATATAATTCAAGGTAAATAATTGGTTATATTTGTTCAAAAAATAACACCTTTTTTAAATGAAAACACTAAACGATTTTAATTTCGAAAATAAAAAAGCCATTATTAGAGTAGATTTTAATGTGCCTTTAAATGACCAATTTCAGGTAACCGACACTACTCGAATAGAAGCAGCAAAATCTACCATTATAAAGATTTTAGAAGATGGAGGGAGTTGCATTTTAATGTCGCATTTAGGAAGACCCAAAGGAGTAGAAGAAAAATTTTCTTTACGTCATATTGTAGATGAAGTAACCAATACTTTAGGTGTACAAGTACAATTTGTTGATGATTGTATTGGCGATAAAGTAACAAAAGTAGTACAAGATTTAGAAAATGGAGAGATTTTATTGCTAGAAAATTTGAGGTTTTATGATGAAGAGAAAAAAGGAGATGTAGTTTTTGCAGAAAAACTTTCTAAATTAGGAGATGTTTATGTAAACGATGCTTTTGGTACAGCTCATAGAGCACACGCATCAACCACTATTATTGCACAATTTTTTGATGATAATAAATGCTTTGGCAATTTATTAGCTAAAGAAATAGAGAGTATTAATAGGGTGTTAAATAACAATAAAAAACCAGTAACAGCTATTTTAGGAGGGGCAAAAGTATCATCAAAAATTGGAGTGATAGAAAATATTTTAGACAAAGTAGATCATATTATTGTGGGTGGAGGAATGACCTACACATTTATAAAAGCCCAAGGAGGTGCTATTGGAGATTCTATTTGTGAAGATGATAAAATGGACTTAGCCTTAACTATTCTGCAACAAGCAAAAGAAAAAAATGTACAAATTCATTTACCAGTAGATGTAATTGCTGCAGATAATTTTGCAAATGATGCCAATACAAAAATTGTAGATGTAGATAAAATTCCTAATGGTTGGCAAGGATTAGATTGTGGTTCAAAATCAATAGAAAATTTTGATAAGGTAATAAACAATAGTAACACCATTTTATGGAACGGTCCCTTAGGTGTTTTTGAAATGGAAAACTTTGCGACAGGAACTATTGAATTAGGGAAGTCTATTGTAGAAGCAACCAAAAACGGAGCATTCTCACTTGTTGGTGGTGGAGATTCTGTAGCGGCAGTAAAACAATTTGGTTTTGCCGAAAAAGTAAGTTATGTATCTACTGGAGGAGGGGCAATGTTAGAAATGTTAGAAGGAAAATCTTTACCAGGAATTGAGGCTATTTTAAAATAAATGAAACACAATAATTATAGCTAAAGGTTTTTTAATATCCTTTTTTAGTAAATACTAAAGCTCCTTTTTTTCCATTTGTAATATAAATACCTTCTAATTTGTTTTCTTTTATTTTTAGCCTATGTACGCCTGTTTTATTCCCCCATTTAGGACCATCATACCTTACACTTACAGTGTAAATTAATGAATCTTTTTTACGAATCCCTTTTCCAAATTCAAAAAAAGGAGTGTCTTTAAAAATTAAAAAATGATGCATAAAAACACTATCTCCTTTTTGATAAAAAGAGGCATAGGCTTCTTTTATTGTTGATCCATTTTCATCAGACCATATACCATCTATATTTTTTGGTTGATGACAAGAAGAAAATAATAGTCCAATAAAAAGAGTTTTTAAAAAGGATAGTTTATTTTTTTTCATAGTTTTATAAAATGTTTTTTAGTAAAAAACTAAGATATATCTTTTTTAAAGAAAACATATTATTTAATTTTAAAAAATTAAAAATGACTTTAATTATAGAAACAAAAAGACTTGTTTTAAGAAAATTCACCAAAGATGATTTTTTAGATGTGTATAAATTTGGATCAAACAAAGAAGTACAAAAATATACAGGCGATGTTTTATTGAAGTCTATTGATGAAGCCAAAGAAATTATAAAAAATGTCTGGTTTACTGATTATAAAAAATATGGATATGGTAGGTTGGCAGTGGTGTACAAACCAGAAAATAAAGTAATTGGTTTTGCAGGATTAAAATACTTGCCAGAATTTGAGTTAACCGATATTGGCTTTCGCTTTTTACCAGAATATTGGGGTAAAGGAATTGCTACAGAAGCTTCAATTCCTATCATAAAATATGGATTTGAAGTAGTAAAACTAAATAAAATTATAGGAATTGCAGACCCCAAAAACATAGGTTCTTGCAAAGTCTTAGAAAAAATAGGATTGTCTTTTTACAAATCAGCTATTTATGATGTTACTGATGATAAAAAATACAATTGGTATCAAATACTAAAATAATCTCGGTTACGCTCAGTTATCAATTAACCAACAAATACACAATTAAACAGAAAAAATAAATGAAATATACTACACTACCCAATACAAATATAAAAGTAAGTAAAATTTGCCTAGGAACAATGACTTGGGGAAATCAAAATACCGAGGCAGAAGGGCATCAGCAATTAGATTACGCATCAGAAAAAGGAATCAATTTTATTGATGCTGCAGAGTTATATCCTGTACCAGCAAATGCAGAAACTTATGGAGAAACAGAAAAAATTATTGGTAGATGGCTCAAAAAAAACAAGAATAGATCTAAAATTGTGTTGGCAAGTAAAATAGCAGGTTCAGGCTCTTATACTGCACATATTAGAAAAGATGGATTTAGTAAAAGAGGGATTACAGAAGCGTTAGAGAATAGCTTACAACGTTTACAAACCAATTATTTAGACTTGTATCAACTGCATTGGCCAAAGCGTGGCGTTAATTGTTTTGGAGTGAGAGATTATCCACATAAAATTTCTAAAAAAGAGGCAGAAAATCATCAAGAAATATTAGAAACCTTACAAAATTTTATCAAACAAGGAAAAATAAGACATATTGGTTTGTCTAATGAAACTCCTTGGGGAACGATGAAATATATACAAACATCTCAAGAAAAAAACCTACCAAGAATGAGCACCATTCAGAATTCGTACTCACTAATTCATCGCTCTTATGAATACGGATTGTCTGAAATTTCATTGCGAGAAAATATTGGTTTGTTAGCATATTCTCCGTTGGCTTTTGGTGTTTTAACTGGTAAATATTTAAACAAACAGCCTAAAAATGCACGGGTAACTTTGTTTCCTACATTTAATAGATATAGTAGCAAACAATCAGAAAAAGCCGTAAAAGAATATGTAAAAATTGCTCAAAAACACGGAATGACTCTTACGGAATTATCTCTAGCATTTGTTACGCAACAACCTTTTGTAACCAGTAATATTATTGGAGCTACGACTATGGAGCAGTTAAAAGAAAATATTAATTCTATCAATATCCATTTATCTAATGAAATTTTAGACGAAATAAATGCAGTACATAATTTGATGCCGAATCCTGCACCTTAAACAAATAAAGCTCTGTCAGGTCTTTATTTTAAACTTTTAAAAATACTGTTGTACGATAAAAATTTCTGAAGTACTGTTTTTATTAGCTAGTTTTAAAAAAAAAGGTTATTTTTTTTTGATTATCAGTTGTATAAAATTAAGTCTTGCCTCTTGTGTCTTTTTAGTGTAACGCTCTTTTGTTTTTTCTCAAATATTAGGGTGAAAAAACACTATTTCTTACTCCAATTATCTCTTAGCCCAACAGTTTTGTTAAAGACTAATTTTTCATCAGTAGTATCATCATCAACATTAAAATAGCCGATACGTTGAAACTGAAAACGTTCACCAATTTTTGCTGATTGTAAACTAGGTTCTACAAAGGCTTCAATAATTTCTAAAGAATTAGGATTGATAAATTCTGCAAAGTCTTTGTCTTTGTGGTTATCTGGGGCTTCGTCTAAAAACAATCTATCATACGCTCTAACTTCTACTTTTACAGCGTGTTTTATAGAAACCCAGTGTAGTGTTCCTTTTACTTTTCGTTTACTTTCTTCTGTTCCACTACCCGATTTCGTTTTTGGGTCATAGGTACAATGAACTACGGTAATTTTTCCGTTTTCATCTTTTTCTACACTATTAGCCATAATAAAATAGGCATTTTTTAAACGTACTTCTTTTCCTAATTTTAAACGAAAGAATTTTTTATTCGCCTCTTCTCTAAAATCTTCTCGTTCTATATAAATCTCTCTTGAAAAAGGGACTTTTCTGCTGCCAAAACCCTCTTCATAATCGTTGTAATTGGCGTCTAAAAATTCTTCTTTGCTTTCAGGATAATTATCAATCACCACTTTTACAGGGTCTAAAACGCCCATTACTCTTTTGGCAATTTTGTTTAAATCTTCTCTAATTTTAAACTCTAATAATGCAACATCAATTACATTTTCTCTTTTAGAAACTCCAACAGTTTCAATAAAGTTTCTGATAGATGCTGGTGTATATCCACGTCTTCGTAAGCCAGAAATAGTAGGCATTCTTGGGTCGTTCCATCCGTTTACAATTCCTTCTTCTACCAATTTTAGTAATTTACGCTTACTCATAATGGTATAGCTTAAATTTAGGCGAGAAAACTCACGTTGTTTTGGTAGTAAGGGTAATTGTTCTTTGTTATATTCGTAAATGTTATCTCTAAACCAATTGTATAATTTACGGTGAGGTTTAAATTCTAAAGAGCATAGCGAGTGAGATATTTGCTCTAAATAATCACTTTCTCCGTGTGTCCAATCGTACATTGGGTAAATGCACCAATCATCGCCTGTTCTATGATGTATTTTTTTTAAAACACGGTACATTAATGGGTCACGCATTAACATATTAGGGTCAGTCATATCAATTTTAGCACGTAAAACGTGTTTTCCTTCATTAAAATCGCCATTTTTCATCCCTTTAAAAAGGGTAAGATTCTCATCAACAGAACGATTTCTATACGGACTATTGGTTCCTGCTTTTGTAGGAGTACCTTTTTGAATTCGCATTTCTTCAGAAGATTGGCTGTCTACATAGGCTTTATCGTCTTTAATTAATTGTACAGCCCAATCATATAATTGTTGAAAGTAATTAGATGAATATACCTCATTTTTCCATTGATAACCTAACCAAGTAATATCTTTTTTAATAGCATCTACATATTCTTGCTCTTCTTTGGCAGGATTAGTATCATCAAAACGAAGATTTACAGGAGCGTTGTATTTTTCTCCTAACCCAAAGCTAATCCCTATAGCTTTTGTGTGACCAATGTGTAAATACCCATTAGGTTCTGGTGGAAAACGAAAACAAAGTTTTGATTTATCTAATCCATTAGCCAAATCTTCTTCTATAATATGTTCTATAAAGTTTAATGATTTTTTTTCTTCTGACATTTTTTAAAGTCTAAATTTAATTTGCAAAGTTAGTTAATTTAGGATGGTTTTTGATAGTAAAAAAGGATATAAAAAATTTGAAAATACTTAAAAAAATGGTACTAACAGTAGGTTAGGTGTTTCTTATAGAGCTATACTTTTTTTAATATTTTTTATAAAAAAGAAAAATATTCTTGGTTGCTTACAAAAAGTGTATGTTTGTCACATAAAATTACAAGAATAAAAGATACAAGTTTTATGGATAAATTTTCTTTTTTAAATGCTGTACATACTAATTTTATTGAAGATTTGTATCAAAAATACATACAATTTCCAGACACAGTAGAACCTAGTTGGAGAAGTTTTTTTCAAGGATATGATTTGGCAAACTCTAACTATTCTTTAGAAGAAGAAAATAAAATTCAGATTCCAGAGCATATTCATAAAGAGTTTCAAGTAATAGAACTTATCAATGCGTACCGTTCTAGAGGACATTTGTTTACCAAAACAAATCCTGTAAGAGAAAGAAGACAATATTTACCTACTTTAGAAATTCATAATTTTGGATTAACAAAAGAAGATTTACAGATTTCTTTTGAAGCAGGAGATATTTTAAAAATAGGAAGTCAGCCCCTTCAGGAAATTATAAATCACCTAAATAGAGTGTATTGTGAATCTATTGGGGTAGAGTATATGTATATTAGAAATCCTGATGAAATAAAATGGTGGAGAGAAAAATTACATAAAAATGATAATCGCCCTAATTATTCATTAGAAGCAAAAAAATATATCCTATCAAAATTAAATCAAGCAGTAACTTTTGAAAATTTTTTACAAACCAAATATGTAGGTCAAAAAAGATTTTCTTTAGAAGGAGGAGAAACCTTAATTCCTGCCATTAGTGTAGCTTTATTTAATGCTGTAAATAATTTTAATGTAGAAGAAACTGTTTTAGGAATGGCTCATAGAGGAAGGTTAAATATCTTAACAAATATTTTTAGAAAACCAGTAAGAGAGCTTTTTAGTGAGTTTGAAGGAAAAGATTTTGGCGATGAAGATTTTGATGGAGATGTAAAATACCATTTAGGATTAACCCTAGATAAAACCTACCAAAATGGTAAAAGTATTAAAATGAATTTAGTGCCCAACCCATCTCATCTAGAAACTGTAGATGCTGTTGCTGAAGGAATTACTAGAGCAAAAATAGATAGAAAGTATCATGGAGATGCTAGTAAAATATTACCCATTTTAGTCCACGGAGATGCTGCAATTGCAGGTCAAGGAATTGTATATGAGGTGATACAAATGAGTAAATTAAATGGATATTCTACTGGTGGAACCATCCACATTGTAGTAAACAACCAAATAGGGTTTACCACCAACTACTTAGATGCCCGCTCTAGCACCTACTGTACAGATGTTGCTAAAGTAACCTTATCGCCAGTATTACACGTAAATGCAGATGATACAGAAGCAGTTTGTCATGCAATGGAAATGGCATTAGCCTTTAGAATGAAATTTAAACGAGATGTTTTTATTGATTTGTTAGGATATAGAAAATACGGGCATAATGAAGGTGATGAACCTCGTTTTACACAACCAAATTTATATAAAGCTATTGCAAAACATAAAAACCCTAAAGATATTTATGTAGAAAAATTGATTTCTGAAGGAGCTATTGATGCTAATTATATAAAAAAAATTACAGAAGATTTTAAACAAATGCTTTCTGATGAATTTGATAAATCTAAGCAAGATGTCAACTCTTCCGTGAAAGAATTTATGCAAGATATTTGGAAAAATTTTACTAGAAAACAACTCAAAGACATGTTGTTAGCTACAAATACAACTTATCCATTAAAAAAATTACATACTATTGCCAAAATAATTTCTACAGTACCAAAAGGTATAAAATTTATTAGAAAGGCCGAAAGAATTTTAAGAGGACGAGCTAAAATGGTTTTTGAAGACAATGCTTTAGATTGGGGTTTAGCAGAAACCTTAGCATATGGAAGTTTATTAGAAGAAGGTTTTGATGTTCGTATTTCTGGACAAGATGTAGAAAGAGGAACTTTTTCTCATCGTCATGCAATTTTACGTGATGAAATTTCAGAAAAAAGAATCAACCTGCTAAATACCAATTCAAATAATAAAGGAGAAATGTATATCTACAACTCTTTGTTATCTGAATACGGTGTTTTAGGTTTTGATTATGGGTATGCTATGGCAACCCCCAATACATTAACCGTTTGGGAAGCGCAATTTGGAGATTTTTCTAACGGAGCTCAAATTATTTTTGACCAATACCTTTCTGCTGCAGAAGATAAATGGAAAATACAAAATGGTCTTGTAGTGTTACTTCCTCACGGCTATGAAGGGCAAGGTTCTGAGCATTCATCAGCAAGAATAGAACGTTTTTTACAATTGTGTGCTAAAGATAATATGACGGTTGCCAACTGTACAACACCTGCCAATTTTTATCATTTATTACGTAGGCAAATGAAACGAGATTTTAGAAAACCTCTTATCGTTTTTACACCAAAAAGTTTGTTACGTCATCCAAAGGTCATCAGTAAAATAGAAGAATTAGCAATTGGAGAGTTTCAAGAAGTAATAGACGATACCATCAATCCAAAAAATGTAAAAAAATTAGTTTTTTGTATGGGTAAATTCTATTATGACTTATTAGCAGAAAGAGAAAAACTAGAGAGAAAAGATGTTGCACTCGTTAGAATAGAACAATTGTTTCCGTTACATTTAGAAAAATTACAGCAAGTAATTGACAAATATACACATGTAGAAAATTATATTTGGGCACAAGAAGAACCCAGAAATATGGGGGCTTGGAGCTATATATTACAACGTTTTGACTTGGTGAAATTAGATGTTGCATCACGTAAATATTACTCTGTTCCTGCTGCAGGTTCTAGTGCAAGATTTAAAAAACGTCATCAAACAGTAATTAATAGTGTGTTTGATAATTAAAAATAAAATATATATCACAATTTGTGATAAAAGAATAATAACAAAAGCACAGAATTTTTTCTCTTAGAGAAATTAAAATGGTTTAAAATTTAGTACTCATGATTTTAGAAATGAAAGTTCCTTCTCCAGGAGAATCAATTACAGAAGTAGAAATAGCAACGTGGTTAGTAGAAGATGGAGATTATGTAGAAAAAGACCAACCTATTGCCGAAGTAGATTCTGATAAAGCAACACTTGAACTTCCTGCCGAAGAAAGTGGTATTATTACTTTAAAAGTAGCAGAAGGTGATGCCGTTGTTGTAGGTGCAGTAGTGTGTTTAATTGATGTAGATGCAGTAAAACCAATAGATGCAGTTGGTAGTGCTCATTCTTCAGAAAACAGTAAGAAAAAAATAGTAGAAAAATCTGCTAATATACCTTCTTTAGAAGGGAAAATGGAGACAACCACCTATGCAACAGGAACAACATCACCAGCTGCAAAAAAAATATTGGCAGAAAAAGAAATAAAAGCTGTTGATATAAAAGGAACTGGAAAAGATGGTAGAGTAACTAAAGAAGACGCAGTAAATGCAGTACCAAGTATGGGAACACCAGAAGGAGGAACTCGTGCTACAGAACGCAAAAAATTATCTATGTTGCGTAGAAAAGTTGCTCAACGGTTGGTAGCTGTTAAAAATGAAACGGCTATGCTTACTACCTTTAACGAGGTAAATATGCAACCTATTTTTAATTTACGTACAAAATATAAAGAAGACTTTAAGGCAAAACACAGTGTTGGTTTAGGGTTTATGAGTTTCTTTACAAAAGCTGTAGTTAGAGCTTTGCAAATGTATCCAGATGTAAACTCTATGATTGATGATGATTATCAAATTAAAAATAATTTTCAAGATATTTCTATTGCAGTTTCAGGACCTAAAGGATTGATGGTTCCTGTAATTAGAAATGCAGAAAACTTAACATTTAGAGGTGTAGAAAGTGAAGTTAAACGATTAGCTTTACGTGCTCGTGACGGTCAAATAACTGTTGATGAGATGACAGGTGGTACTTTTACTATTACCAATGGTGGTGTTTTTGGTTCTATGTTATCTACACCAATTATCAATCCTCCTCAAAGTGGAATTTTAGGAATGCACAATATTGTAAACAGACCTATGGCAATAGATGGGCAAGTAGTAATACAACCCATTATGTATGTAGCTCTTTCTTATGATCATAGAGTAATTGACGGACGTGAATCTGTTGGGTTTTTAGTGGCAGTTAAAGAAGCTTTAGAAAACCCTATTGAATTGCTAATGGATAATAATATTGAAAAAGCTCTAGAAATGTAGTTTCTAGTACAAATACTTTTTTATGATTAAAATAAAGTAGACCTCTTAGGGTTTTAAAACCTGAGAGGTCTTTAATTATTTATAAAATTTCCATCCTTTTTTTTTATCTTTGTAAGAAATCTGCATAGGAAATGATAAAAAATCAAGAACTTGAACTTGCTCTTAATTTTATAGAAAAAACAGATAGAAATCTTTTTTTAACAGGAAAAGCAGGTACTGGAAAAACTACCTTTTTACATAAAATAAAAACTGAATCTTTAAAGAGAATGGTGGTAGTTGCTCCCACTGGTGTTGCTGCTATAAATGCAAAAGGAGTTACCATTCACTCATTTTTTCAAATGCCTTTTGGCCCTATTTTACCAGATACTATTGCTACTAATAATCAACGGAAATTTAATCGTACTAAAATAGATATTATTAAATCGTTAGATTTAGTTATTATTGATGAAATTAGTATGGTTAGGGCTGATTTGTTAGATGGTATAGACCAGGTTTTACGAAGATATAGAGATAGAACAAAGGTTTTTGGTGGAGTGCAATTATTAATGATTGGAGATTTACAACAACTATCACCCGTTGTAAAACCTAATGAATGGAACTTGTTAAGAAACCATTACAAAACAGTTTACTTTTTTAGTAGTAAAGCATTTCAAGAATCAAATGCTATTAGTATTGAGTTGAAACATATATATAGACAAAAAAATGAGCAATTTATTGCCATTTTAAACGAAATAAGAAATAATCAATTAAGTAAAAAATCTTCAGAAACTCTAAATAAAAGATATCAACCTGATTTTGTTCCTTTGTCTGATGAGGGGTATATTACCTTAACAACCCACAACCATAGAGCGAATATTATTAACACGCTTGAGTTAAATCAACTAAAAGAAAAAAGCTACTCTTTTACGGCAGAAATTGATGGTAAATTTAATGAATATGCGTATCCAACAGCTCAAATATTATCTTTAAAAAAAGGGGCACAGGTAATGTTTATTAAAAATGATAGCTCTCATGAAAAACGATATTTTAATGGTAAAATAGGAGTCATCATCTATATTGATACTAAGAAAATTACGGTACAATGTGCAGATGATAATTTTGAGATTGATGTAGCACCAGAAATTTGGGAAAACATACGTTACAGCCTTCATCCAGAAACCAAAGAGATAAAAGAAAAAGTGGCAGGTTCATTTTCTCAAATCCCATTGCGATTGGCTTGGGCAATTACCATACACAAGAGCCAAGGCTTAACTTTTGAAAAAGCAATTATAGACGCAGAGGCTTCTTTTGCACACGGACAAACCTATGTTGCTCTTAGTAGATGTACCTCTTTAAAGGGGATTGTTTTAAAAACAAAGATTAAAGAAAGTAGTATTATTAATGATAGTACCATTAAATTTTTCACTCAAAAAGTATCAGAAAACCTTCCTGATAAGGATGATTTAACAGCATCAGAAAAAGAGTATCAACTAAATTTAATTACAGATTTATTTTATTTTTATTCTTTTTTATATCCCATAAAAAGGCTGATAGATATTTATTATAAAAATAAAAGTAGCATTAAGGGAGAGCTTATTAATCATTTAGAAACTATAAAAGATAAAGGAATTATACCTCTTATAAAAGTAGGAATTGGTTTTAAAAATCAATTACAAACATTAAGTGAAGATGTGGTTTCTTTAGAAGAAAGCGATGTAATTCAAGAGCGATTTAAAAAAGCAACGTCCTATTTTTTAGCACAAACTATTCAATTTATAAAAAAACCTTTTGATAAAATTACGTTTTCATCAGAAAATAAAACGGTAAAAAAAGATGTTGAAAAACAACTAAAATTTTTAGAAGATTTACTCTATATAAAAACCATTTGTTTAACAGATTTACAGGAAGGTTTTAAGGTTTCTAAATATTTAAAAACTAGAGTTAAGGCCGTATTAGATGTTCCTAAAAAGAAACGAATTTCTAAAACGTTAAAAGCAACAACAGAACATACTTTATTGTTTGAGCAATTACGAGATTTTAGAAGAAGTATTTCTAATTCTGATGATATTCCTCCGTTTCAAGTATTTACACAAGAAACCTTGTTTGAAATGTGCGAAAAACTACCAGCAACTTTAAAACAACTAAAAGCAATTAAAGGAATGGGAAAAATACGTGTTCAGAAATATGGAAAAGAAATTTTACAAACTATTATTTCTTATTGTGATATGAATAAAATTGTACTAAATGAAGATACCTTATTACCTCAAAAAATTAATAAAATATCTACCAAAGAACTTTCTTTAGTATTTTTTAAAGAAGGGATGTCTATTGATGAAATTGCAAAAAAAAGAGAATTTACAACAGGAACTATTTTAGGGCATTTAGCTAGTTTTTTACCTACTGGAGAAATTGGTATTTTTGATTTAATAGCTAAAAAACGGTTTTTAGAAATAGAAAAATCTATTAATAAAATAACATTTGAGAGTCTATCTGAATTAAAAGAAAAAATAGACGATAGCTTTTCTTATGCAGAAATAAGATTAGTTTTGGCAAATAAAAAAGGTTAGTAAATTTTTAGATTTAACAAAAAACCTGATGTGCCTAAACACACCAAGTTTTTTATTTTCATAGCAAATATTTTATCTTATTTCTTTTGTAGAAATATGAAACTCTTCATAGGTTTCTAACAAGCTCATAAATGCGGCTATTAAATCTTTAGTTTCTAATAAAACACTAAAATATAATGTTGTATTTTTTGGGCTTGTTTCTTCAGTTCTAATCCTAGAAACTTGTTTTTCTATAGAAATAGAAACATCTTTCAATAATTCTTTCTTTTCTATAAGTACTTCTTCTAAATTTTCAAAAGATCTATTTTCAAAAATAGCACTTATGTTATTTAGAATTGCTGTTAATTTGTCATCAATTTGTTTTAAATCTTTTAATTGACCTTTCTTTAAGTTTTTATGATTGTTATTTACATGTTTATAACTTGCTCTAGAAATATAACTAATAGATTGTGCAACATCTTGTAAATACGCTAAAATCATAATATAAAATCTACTTGCTTGTACAGAGGTTTCGTCTAAAGATTTTATAAAATAGAAAACGCCATCTTTTAGGTTGTCTATTTCTTCATTTAGTTTACCAACATGCTTATCTGTTTTACGTAACTTATTTAAATCATGATTCGCTAAATCGTTTACCACATTAGTATATAATTTATTTACACGTTGAGCTACTTCTGCAATATGGTCTGAGCTTTCTTCAATAACACCATTTATGGTAATTAATTCGGCTCTTTCTATATTGTGTTGTTTTTTATCTTCTTTAGCTTTTTTGTTGTGTCTAATATAATTTTTCCCCATTAGAACAACTACCAAAATTAATAGCATAGCAACAGCAACAATGCCTCCTAAGCTAATTAAATAAGCAAAAATTGAAGCTGCGGTAAAGGCTATAATAGCTGTTAAAAACCATCCTCCAATTACATTTATAACACCTGCAACTCTATAGACTGCACTCTCACGCCCCCAAGCTCTATCTGCCAAAGATGTACCCATTGCTACCATAAAAGTTACATAAGTTGTAGATAAAGGAAGTTTTAATGATGTGCCTATTGATATTAAAATACCTGCAACTATTAAATTTACTGATGCTCTTACCATATCAAAAGCAGGCATTTCGTAGGTTTTATCTTTAGGTAATTTTACTATAGGTCTTTGAAATTTAGTATCAATAAATTGTAATGTTTTTTTAGGAATAAAGAAATTAAACCCTGTATTAACAGCCATAGCTATCCTTACTACAACTCTAGACATTGGATTGGGCTGAAATTTTTCATGCCCTTCTCCTTGTCTAGACAAATCTATACCTGTTTTAATTACAGTCTTTGCTTTTTTAGAAGTCCAAATAGTAATTACCATAATAGCACCAGCTATTAATAGTAGCCATGTGTTAGAGGGTACTTTTTTACCTAAAACACCCATAGAAAATTCGGTAGCTAATTTTCCAGATTCTTGCCACGCTTCATAAGAATTTAAAGCAGCTATAGGTACTCCAATAAAGTTTACCAAATCATTACCAGAAAAAGCCATGGCTAAAGAAAATGTACCAATACCTATGATTAATTTTAAAATATTAAGGTTAAATATTTTTATCAATAATTGAGAAATTAGTGTCCAAACTATAAAACTACCTGCAATTATTAATAAGGTATTTCCTTCAATTAAATGTTTAATATCTTTATAAAAAGGAGTTCCTTTCAAGCCTTTTATAATAATAAAATAGGTAATTGCTGTAATAGCAAAACCACCAAATAATGCACTTACATAACTTGGTCTTTTTTCAAATTCAAAAGAGTAAATTAACCTAGAAAAATATTGCACAATTGCTCCTATAGAAAAAGCTACTATGACAGACAGTAAGATACCAAAAATAATTAACATGGCTTTATCGGAATTAATATACTGCCCTAAATCAGCAAATGTTTGATTGTTATTTGCAGATATTTTTATTAACGCCATTGCCACTGCAGCTCCTAATAGTTCAAATACAATAGATACAGTTGTAGACGTTGGCATTCCTAAAGAATTAAAGACATCTAATAATAAAATATCTGTAATCATTACTGCCATAAAAATGTACATAATTTCATTGAAGTAAAACTGGCTAGGAATAAAGATTCCTTTACGTGCTACTTCCATCATTCCACTAGAAGTTATCGCCCCAAAGAATACTCCTAAACTGGCAATAATTAAAATATTTTTTACAGAAATTGCTTTTGAACCAATGGCAGAGTTTAAAAAGTTAACAGCATCATTACTAACACCTACTACAAGGTCGGCGACTGCTAATACTGCTAATGCGACTAGCATTAATACATAAATATTATCCATAATTATTTTTATAAGATTGGCGCAAATTTCTCAATAAAATCGAGCTTCATTGTTACCAAATTGTTATTAAAAATGTAAATCGAATCCTACTCTAAATTCTAATCCGGCTTCGTCACCATCAATCGTGTTATAGCTAAAATCACTTTGTACTTTTAATTTATGCCCTACAATATATTTAGAGACACCGATGGTATATTGTTCTTGCTTGCCTTTCCCAGTAACAGCTCCATAATCTAATGTTGTAAAACGACCCGCTACTTCATAATTATTTTTGAAAAGGTATCCCGCTTGAAAGTTAAAGGCACTCCCTACCTGTACAACATCACCAGTCTTTGTAACACCATCTGCTTCAACA
>CAZZPG010000023.1:0-16592 GCA_964655975.1 uncultured Flavobacteriaceae bacterium | reverse complement strand
CTTAAAAATCATTCTCTTTTTTTATTTAATTTTTAAAACGTTTAGGACGGGATTGGTTATTTTTTAACAACTATTTTTTCTTTAGTGTAAGATTTGTTACTTTTTTTGTTAAAAAAAACATAAAAACTAATAAAATCAGTTTTTTTAATTAAAATTTATGTGTCTATTATATTATATAATATACTTTTGATTAATGCATAAAAAAGTATTTATTTTAATATTTATTTTAATGAGTTTTTCTTTAATAGGAATTATTGCAGTACAAGTATTTTGGATAAATAATGCAGTAGAAAGTAGAAAAGAGCAATTTAAAAATGATGTTAAAATAGCATTGGCAAATGTATATGAAAAAATTAAAAATAAAGAGGTAGATAAATTTTATGCAGACTATGAGCCTACTCTTAAAAATTTACAATTAGCTGATGAGGTAGAAATGAAAAATTATTTATTTCAACAATTAGATGAAGAAGGAAATCAAAAATTTACCATTGGAGCAACTATTTTAGAAGGGAATTTTAAAATCCCTACAGGGTTTTTAAATAATGATTCTATTATTTTTAAAAGAATCACCACAAAAAGAGATTTTTTTCAAGCAGTAACAACAAAAAGGCAAGGTGATTTTTCTAGTAATACTAATGAGCACAGGTTTTCTTTTACAAAAAGAGAAAAAGTATTAGAAAAAAAATATTTTGAAAGTTTTTTTAATTCTTATTTAAGGATAAAACCATTAAACCAAAGAATAAATAATAGGGAGTTAAACACTGTTATTGGACAAGAATTATTAAAAAGAAATATAGATATTTCCTATAAATATGGAGTGTATAATAAAGATGGATTAGCTACAGAATTAAAATCAGGTTACTATACTATAAATACCAAAGAGAGTTTAAATTACCCGTTATTTACAGATGAAGATGGTAATGTAGATTATAAATTGTATGTTACTTTTCCTAGTAAAGACAAGCATATTTTGTCAGGGATATCTAATATTTTACTATTATCATTATTCTTTATTGCTATTATTATTTTAGCTTTTTCCAGCTCTTTATATCAACTAATTCAGCAAAAGAAATTATCTGAAATTAAGACAGATTTTATAAATAACATGACACACGAATTTAAAACGCCAATTGCAACTATTAATTTAGCCTTAGATTCTATAAAAAACCCGAAAATTATAAATGATAATGAAAAGGTATTGCGTTATGTAAAAATGATTAGAGAAGAGAATAAGCGTATGCATGGACAAGTAGAAAATGTATTAAGAATATCTAGATTAGAAAAAAACCAAATAAAAATCACTAAAGATGCTGTTGATATGCATAACATAATAGAAGATGCTATTACACACATAAGTTTATTAATAAATGATAGAAAAGGAAAAATAATGATTAAATTTAACGCCTTACAATTTGAAGTTTTAGGTAATGAATTTCATCTAACAAATATTATTGTAAATATGTTAGAAAATGCTTTAAAATACTCTAAAGAAAAACCATATATAAAGGTAGAAACAGAAAGTACTAGCAAGTTTTTTATCCTTAAAATTAAAGACAAAGGTATTGGAATGAGTAAAAATGCACAGAAATATGCATTTGATAAATTTTATAGAGAGCAAAAAGGAAACATTCATAACGTTAAAGGACATGGCTTAGGATTGGCGTATGTGAAAGAGATTATAGAAAACCATCACGGAACGGTTTTTGTGGATAGTGAAAAAGGACTAGGAAGTACATTTACAATAAAAATACCATTAATTTAAAATGAAATATCATGGGAAGTAAAAAAATTTTATTAGTAGAAGATGATCCAAATTTTGGAACAGTTTTAAAAGATTATTTGGCTCTAAACGACTACAACGTTACACTTGCTAAAGATGGAATTGAAGGATTAATTATGTTTAAAAATAATGATTATGATTTATGTATTCTAGATGTAATGATGCCTAGAAAAGATGGCTTTTCTTTAGCTCAAGACATTAGGACAACCAATAAAGAAATTCCAATTATTTTTTTAACAGCCAAAACAATGAAAGAAGACGTTTTGCGAGGTTATCAAGTAGGTGCAGATGATTATTTAAACAAACCCTTTGATTCTGAAGTATTATTACTAAAAATTAAAGCTATTTTACAACGTAAAAAATCTAATAAAGATGCAGAATCAGAACAATTTGAGTTTACTATTGGTAAATTTTCTTTCAATTCTAGGTTAAGGCATCTATCTTTTAATGGAGGTGAATCACAAAAATTATCTCCAAAAGAAAGTAAGTTATTACGTCTGATGGCATTACATAAAAATGATTTAATGCCAAGAGAATTGGCATTAACAAAAATATGGAGAGATGATAACTACTTTACATCACGCAGTATGGATGTCTATATCGCTAAATTACGTAAATACTTAAAAGATGATAAAAATGTAGAAATCTTAAATATACACGGAGAAGGCTTTAGGTTGGTAGAAAAAATATAAAAAAAATAGCCTATGGCAACATTTATAAAAATTTATAACAAAAATCCAAATGCTAAAGAAATAGCAAAAGTAGTAAAAGTATTGCAAAAGGGGGGGGTAATTATTTATCCAACAGATACAGTATATGGGTTAGGCTGTGATTTTACCAATACCAAAGCCTTAGAAAAAATAGCAAAAATTAAAAAGATAAAACTAGAAAAAGCAAATTTTTCATTTGTTTGTAATGATTTAAGCCATCTATCAGATTATGTAAAACAAATAGACACACCAACTTATAAAATATTAAAAAGAGCATTACCAGGTGCATATACCTTTATTTTACCAGGAAGTAATTCTTTACCTAAAGTATTTAAAAAGAGAAAAACTGTTGGAATTCGTGTACCAGATAATAATATTGCTAGAATTATTGTAAAAGAATTAGGCAATCCAATTGTTTCAACATCTATATATGATGAAGATGATTTACTTGAATATACAACAGACCCAGAATTGATTTTTGAAAAATGGCAAGATAAAGTAGATTTAGTAATTAACGGAGGTTATGGAGATAATTATGCCTCTACAGTTATAGATTTAACAGAGCACCCCGTTGTATTAAGAGAAGGGAAAGGGAGTTTAGATATTTTATAAAAAATTATAAAGAAGCATTATTTTAAATTATTATACTTTTTTCTTCCCAAAACATAATATTGCCAAACCACACTTATATGTTGATAATAATTTGATTTTTGAGGTAGGTTTCTACGCTTTTTTAAAAAAACAGGAAATATTCTGTAAAAACTAAAATGAGCTTTTATAATAGCCAAAGTGTGTATAGGCTTTAACTGAAAAATAAATTTTACACCTGCTATGCCATCTAAAATTAACCGAGAAAATAGTAAGAAAAAAACTATTTTTGATGGAGTATTTTTTAACAAATTGAGTAAACTATTTCTAAAGTTTAAAAATGTTTTCTGAGGGCTTGTCTTATGCAAAGTAGCACCACCTACGTGGTAAACGGTAGTATTTCCTTGATATCTTATATCAAAACCTGCATTTTTAACACGCCAACATAAATCTATTTCTTCTTGATGTGCAAAATAATCTTGATCAAAACCATTAAGCTGATGAAATACTTTAGAGCGAATAAAAAAACAAGCACCAGATGCCCAAAAAATACTAGCAACATCATTAAACTGACCATTGTCTTTTTCAATAGAATTAAAAATACGTCCTCTACAATAAGGATAACCAAATTTATCAATAAATCCACCACCTGCACCTGCATATTCAAAGGAAGTTTTATCTTTAAAATCTAATAACTTTGGTTGAATAATTGCTGTTTTTTCTTCTTCATCAAAAACAGATAAAATAGGAGATAACCAATTGTTAGTAACTTCAATATCTGAATTAATTAGGCAATAAATATCTGCCTTTATATGCCCTAAGGCATCGTTATACCCCTTTGCATATCCACCATTAGTTGCATTCTGTACTATTTTTACAGTAGAAAATCTTTCCTTTATAAAGGCAATAGAATTATCATTAGAAGCATTATCTACAACATAAATTTCAGCTTCATTTGAACTAAAATTTACAATAGAAGGTAAAAACTGTTCTAATAATTTTTGTCCGTTCCAATTTAATATAATAATGGCAGTTTTCATAATTGCAATTTACAAAATTTTAAAATAAAAAAACCCGATGCAAAAGCCTCGGGTTTTAGAATTTATATATATAAATTTGATTAAAACAAATTATCAATTTTTTCTTTTTCTTCAGCAGCTAAGACAGCATCTACTAAGATACGTCCACTATACTCATCAATAGTAATTTTTTTTCTATTGGCAATTTCTAATTGAACTTGAGGAGGAATGGTAAAGAAAGAACCACCTGCAGCACCTCTTTCTATAGAAACTACTGCCAAACCATTTTTTACTTTTGTTCTAATTCTAGAGTAGGCTTTTAATAAATGAGCATCTATAGATTGAGAATATTCTTTAGATTTTTTTTGCAATAATAATTCTTCCTTTTCTGTTTCTTTTAAAATATTATCTAACTCAGATTTTTTATGCCCTAAATGAGTATTTTGTTTTTCTAATTTTTCTTCTGTAACAACAATAACTTCATTTTTGTGCTCTATCTTAACCTTAAATTCTTTAATCCTTTTTTCAGCCAGTTCCATTTCTAATTCTTGAAATTCCATTTCTTTACTTAAAGAATCAAACTCTCTATTGTTTCTAACTTTCTTTTGTTGTTCTTCATATTTTTTCATCAAGTTTTTAGACTCTTCAATAGCTAGTTTTTTGTTATTGATGTCTGTTTCTAAATTGGCAACATCTTCTGCTAAGTTAGAAAGCCTTGTGTTTAAACCAGCAACATCATCTTCTAAATCTTGTACTTCTAAAGGTAATTCTCCTCTTACACTTCTAATTTCGTCTATTCTAGAGTCAATTAATTGTAAGTCATACAAAGCTCTTAATTTTTCTTCAACTGATATTTCTTTCTTCTTTGCCATTGTTATAAATAATAAATTGGATTTGTACTTTTTTCTGATAAAATGACTGCAAAATTAGTGATTTTTTTTGTAAGATACTCAACTAAAAGGTTTTTTGTAAACTGTTCGCTTTCATAATGCCCAATATCTGCCAATAAAATACGTTTTTCTGATTTAAAAAAATCATGATATTTAAAATCAGAACTAATATAAATATCTGCTTTTGAGTTAATTGCATTGGGTATGCCAAAACTCCCTGAGCCTCCTAAAACTGCTACTTTTTTTATAGGTTTTCTTAAAAGGGACGAATGTCTTACACAGTTTATATTCATTCTTTTCTTTAAAAAGGATAAAAATGTGGTTTCATCTATAGGTTTCGGTAATTCTCCTATCATTCCCATACCAATATTTTGATGGATATTGTCTGTGGTAACCACATTATAAGCTACTTCTTCATAAGGATGATGTTTGTGTAAAGTATTTAAAATTTTTTGCTCATTTTTACTTTCAAAAAGAAGGCTTAAAAAAGTTTCATTTTCTGTATGAAACTCTCCTCTTTTACCTAATATAGGGTTCGAGTTTTCATCGCCTTGGTAAGTTCCGTTTCCGTTTACCGTAAAACTACAATTATTATAATTCCCAATATTTCCTGCACCTGCCTTAAAAAGTGCCGTCCTTATTTTTTCCAGAGAATCTATAGGAACGTATGTAGTTAATTTCTTAATAACTCCTCTTTTTGGAATTAATATTTTAGTATTTTGTAAGCCTAAAATTTCACATATTTTAGCTGATACTCCTAAAAAACTGTTATCTAAAGCAGTATGAGTAGCATAAATAGCAATATTATTTTTTATAGCTTTTAATACAACTCGTTCTACATAGGTAGTACCATTTAGTTTTTTTAATCCACTAAAAATTATTGGATGAAAACTAATAATTAAATTACAATTCCTAGCAATTGCCTCATCTACAGTTTCCTCTAAGGTGTCTAAAGTAACTAGTACATTGCTTATTTGGGTGTTAAAATTTCCAATAAGTAAGCCAACATTATCAAAATTTTCTGCATACTGTAATGGTGCTAGTTCTTCAATAAAATTGGTGATATTTCTAATTGTCATTTAAAATTTAATTAAATGGTTAATTTACATAAATTTCTTTATAAAAAGAAAATGTATCAAGAACCAAAGTTAACATTTTTATTTACTTTCGTAGTCATGAAATTACTTAGATTTTTATTATTCCCTTTTGCCATTTTATATGATGCAGTTACTAGTATTCGTAATTTATTATTTGATAAAGGCATTTTAGTATCAACTAGATTTAATATTCCTGTAATCTGTGTAGGAAATTTATCTGTTGGAGGAACAGGAAAAACACCTCAAATAGAATATTTAATTAACCTATTGAGTGATAGTATGAAAGTAGCTGTTTTAAGTAGGGGATATAGACGGAAAACAAATGGTTTTATTTTGGTTGATGGGCGACATAATGCAAATGATGTTGGAGATGAACCGCTACAGTATTTTAGAAAATTTAGCAATATTTATATTGCGGTTAATGAAAATAGAGTAGAAGGAATTAATAAATTACTACAATTAGAAAATCCACCAGAAATAGTATTGCTAGATGATGGTTTTCAGCACAGAAAAGTAAAAGCTAGTTATAATATTTTACTCACCAAATTTAATGATTTATTTACAGATGATTTTTTGTTACCCACAGGAAATTTAAGAGAAAGTAGGAGAGGAGTAAAAAGAGCTAATACAATTATTGTTAGCAAATGCCCTATAAATCTATCAAAAAAAGAGAGAAAAGAAATAACTATTAAAATAAAGCCCCAAAAACACCAAAAAATATTTTTCACAACTATTTTATATGCAAAAAAACTAAAAGGAAACCAGCAAATAACGATAGATGATTTACTTGATTATAAGGTATTGTTAGTAACAGGAATTGCAAATTCTAAACCTTTAGTAGATTATTTTAATGATAATAATATCAATTTTGTACACTTAAATTTTCCAGATCATCATCATTTTACAACTTTAGATGTTAATCAAATAAATGTAAATTTTAAACAAATAGTTTCTAAAAAAATAATTATAACTACAGAAAAAGATTATGTAAAATTATCTAAAATAATAAAGGATATTTCTTACCTAGAAATAAATACTTCTTTTTTAGATAATAAAAAAGAAGTATTTGATAAACAATTAAAAGATTCTTTTTAAATACATAAACTGTTGTTTTAGATGTATAATTTTTATTAGAGTTTTCTTTTTGGTATTATTTTTGGTACATTTGATTCAAAATAGATTAAATGAAACATTTATTACCTTTCGCTTTGTTATTTTTTTTGAGTATGCAACTTTCTTTTGCACAAGAAATAACTGATAAAACTTCTTCTTTACAATGGGAAAATTCTTATAAAATATCTCAAAAAAAATCTAAGAAAGAACATAAACCTATTTTAATTTACTTCACTGGTTCAGACTGGTGTGGCCCCTGTAAAGTGTTAGATAAAAAACTTTTTCATACTCAAAAATTTATAGAGTATGCATCTAAAAATTTAATACTTTATAAGGCAGACTTGCCTAGAAATAAAGATTTGGTGGATACAAAAACAAAAGAAACAAATGATGTTTTGCGCAAAAAATACAATCAAAAATCTTTTCCAACTATTATCATAGTAAATGATAAAGGAGAAGAATTAGGAGTAAAAAGAGGAATGTATATGACGGAGTATTACTTTCCTTTTTTTAAATCTGTTGTAAATAAATTTTAATTGAAAAAATAGATATAATATACCTCTTGCTTGCTCTCTAAAGGTATCATTATAAATTTTATTTAGGATTAGGATATTAGATAGAGCAAAAAAATCTTTGTTAAATTTTTTAATTAGAAAAAATCTATAGAATTATTTTTGATTTATTATTCTAAATTCAGTTCTTCTGTTTGCTGCATGCTCACGCTCAGTACAGGTAACGCCATCTGCACAACGATTTACCAATTTGTTTTCTCCGTAACCTTTTGCTACTAATTGGCTAGCATTAATTTTTTTAGAAATTAAATATCTGGTTACTGCTTGTGCTCTTCTTTCAGATAAATCTTGATTACTAGATTTTGTTCCTCTAGAATCTGTGTGAGAAGCAATTTCAACAGTAACTCCATCTTTTAAAACTGGTAATAATCTTTGGTCTATTAATCGCTTAGCTGCACGAGTTAATGTTGCACTTCCTAAATTCCAATTTATAGGCAAAGGATTATAAGAAACTAATGAGCAGTCTACAGTTTTCCAAGTTGTTAAGCCTCCTTTAGAAATTAGCACTTCTTTTGTAATGGTTTTGTATTTAGCAGGTATAGTAACATCTTCTTTCCAAGTATCTTTTACCAAAACTATTTTCTTAATAGTAGAGTAAATAGGATCAGTCTTTACCAATCTTGTAGTTGGAGGAGTTACCATAACTCTTTTCTTTATTACTTTGGTAACTTCTGGAATTTCTACAACTCTTGTAGTTTCTGGTGTAATTACTGTTCTTTTTACAACTCTTGTTCTTTGTGGAATTTCTATAACTCTTGTTGTTGGAGGAGTTACCATAACTCTTTTCTTAAAAGTTTTAACTACTTCTGGAATTATAATTTTTCTTGTAGAAGGAGGAGTCACCATAACTCTTTTCTTTACAATTTTTGTAACTTCTGGAATAGCAATAGTTCTTGTTGATGGTGGAGTTTTCATAACTCTTTTGGTATAGGTGGCATCTCCACAATTTTTACCATCAGAATTATTTTCACAATCTGGTGTAGAAACTATATCAGCATCTTTATCTAAAATAGTTTTTCTAATTGTTCTATATTGAGCAGGAACTTCTTTATAACACCAGTATCTACAATCATTTGGATCAGAAGACTCACAGTCTGGTGCTTTTTCACTCATTTGCCATCTAGCAGATTTTGCTTTAATTTCAATAGTTTCAGTATCTTTACTAAATACTGCGGGTATTACTCTTAATGAATGCCCATAATCTTTCTTATGATATGTAATGGTTTCTGTACCATATATAGCAGGAATCACTTCTAAACGTTGGCTTGCTTCTTTTACAATTACAACAACATCTCTTAGTTCATATTGTGCAGGTATAATTTTTAACCTTTCTTGGGCTTCTCTTACAACTATAACAACATCTTTCATTTCATACACTGCAGGAACCATCTCTAAACGTTGACTTGCTTCATGTGTAATAATGGTTTCTTCTACAACACTAGTTTTTGCTGAAATTTTAACCAAACGACTACTTGCTTCTTTTGTAACAACTACTACATCTTTCATTTCATACTGTGCAGGAACAATAACCAGTTTTTGAGTTCCTTCACTTACTAAGACTCTTTCAGTTACAGTTTTAAATTCTGCAGGATATGTTTTAATTCTTTTGTAAGCAGGTGCAATTTCAATAGTTACATCTTGGTTTTTCCAAACTTCAGGTGTTTTACAGCGTACATAACATTTTCCTGGATCTGCATTGGTAGGTAAATCTTGGGCAAATACTGAAAACCCAAGCATAAGCACCATGACTACTAATAATTTTTTCATAATAAATAATTGTTTTTGATTAATTTGTTGTTTTAACTGATTTTATGACCCCTTTGGGGGGAAGAAGTCACTGACAAAGATATAAAAAAAAAATAGATGTTAAAGAAAAGTTAAACTATTTCTTTGTATTATTTATAGTATAGTGTTTTTATGATTCCATCAGATAGTCCAATTTTTGGAATATAAATTTTCCTAGCACCACTCCATTTCATAGCAGAGAGATAAATTTTGATGGCAGGTACTATTACATCTGCTCTATCTGGGTTTAGACCTAGCTCAGAAATTCTTTCTTTATAGGTCATTTGTTTTAAAAATTGATATTGAGCATTTAAGTAGATATATGATATAGGTTTTCCTATAGTTCTACCAGACATTTTAAAAATTTTATTAATATTTCCTCCAGAACCAATTAAAGATAGTTTTTTTAATCCTTTTGTATTGGTTTCAATCCATTTTTGAACTTCTTTAAAAATAAGTTTGTTTTTTAATTTTGAGTTGTTTAACAGTCTAACAGTTCCCATCTTAAAAGATTTAGATTGAATGATTTTTCCATTAGAAAAAACAGTAAGCTCTGTGCTACCACCACCAACATCAACATATAAATAAGAGGCTTCATTTTCTATCAACTCATTTAAATCTGTAGATGAAATAATGGTTGCCTCTTCTTTTCCATCAATAATATCTATTTTAACCCCTGTTTTAGCTAAAATTTTTTTAACTATTTTTTTGCCATTTTTTGCATCTCTCATTGCAGATGTGGCACAGGCTTTGTATTTTTCTACTCCATGAATTTTCATTAATAATTTAAAAGCATTCATAGCATCATACATTCTTTGCTTATTTGTTTTATTTATTTTTCCATCGACAAAAACATCTGCTCCTAAGCGTATAGGTACTCGTACTAAAGAAGATTTTTTAAACTGAGGTTCTTTCTCTTTTTCTACAATAATATTTGAAATTAATAAGCGTATGGCATTAGAACCAATATCTATTGCTGCATATTTTTTTATGGTTAGCTTATTTTTTTTCATTTATAATCTTTTGGAAAAGCTGTAAGAATGGTTTTCCCTTTTTTTATATTTTTCCAATGTTTTTCTTTAAATTGTATTACAATTACGCCACAGGTAGAAACGTGTGCTATAGGTAAATTACCAAATGTATTAACAAAGTTATTAATACCATGGTCATGACTAAAAATCATGGCAGAGTTAAATCCGTCATCTAATGCTTTTACTGTTTTCACCAAATAGCCATCGCTAAAATTATATAATTGTTTTTTTATTTGAAGATTAGCCAAAGGATATTCTAAATTTTCACAAAAAACAACTGCTGTATGTAGTGCTCTATTGGCACTACTTGAGATAAAAACATCTGGACGAGTTACTTTTTTTGCCAACATTTTAGACATTAAATAGGCATCAGAAATTCCTCTTTCTTTTAAAGGTCTGTCAATATCTTTTATATTCTTATATTTCCAAGAAGATTTGGCGTGACGAACAATATAGAGTGTTTTCATTCAATTTTAAATATTGAAGTGTAAAGATAAAAATTAAGGAGCTAATCTCTCCATTTTCCAAGAAAAATCTTTTAATAAAGTATATCTAATTCTATCATGCATTCTGTTGGGTCTCCCTTGCCAAAATTCAATAGAAATGGGTTTAATAATATAGCCTCCCCAGTGTTTGGGTCTTGGTATTTCTTTTTTATTAAATTGTTTTTCTAGTAAAACCAGTTTTTTATCTAATATTTCTCTAGATTTTACTACGGTACTTTGTTTTGATGCCCAAGCACCTAGCTTGCTTCCGTCTGGTCTAGATTCAAAATAACCATCAGATAAGTTTTCTGCAATTTTTTCTGCATTTCCTTTTATAATGATTTGTTGTTCTAAACCTGCCCAAAAAAAAGAAATACTTACGTTGTTATTTGTTTCTATTGCTTTCCCTTTTTCTGAGTGATAATTGGTGTAAAAAATAAAACCTTCCCATGTATATTTTTTTAATAAAACAACTCTGTTTTTTGGAAAACCATCTAAACCAATAGTGCTAACAGTCATTGCATTGGCTTCATCTACCATTTCTGAAGCATCTGCACGTAAAAACCATTGTTGAAATAATTCTATCGGATTTTCTGGACAAGAACTTTCTAGTAATTCTTGTTTTATATATATTTTACGATGGTTACTCAAATCGTGAGACATTTTTTTATTTTATTTAAGAAATTCTTTCTTCAATCCATTTTTTTAGACTGAAAAAATTTTGTGGAGCAATTCCATGACCCACGGGATATTCTAAATATTCATATTTTAAATTCAAATTATCTAAGAATTTTGGTGTTTTTCTTGCCCAATCTACAGGTAAAACTTGGTCTACAGAGCCATGAGAGATGTAATAATCTGTATTAATTTTAATTTCTGAAAGATTTTGAGGGAGTAAACCATAGTTTATATAACCACTTAAAGCCAAAACATGCTGTACTTTATTGGGGTGCATAAAACTTAGTGAGTAACTTAAAATGGCTCCTTGGCTAAAGCCCAATAAAAAGGTGTTTTGGGGGTTGGTTTTGTGTTTTTCTTTTATTTCATCAATAAAAGAAGCTATTTTTTTTATTGATTTTTTTGCTTCCTCTAAATTAGAAAATTTATCATTATTCTCATCAAGATTAATAGCGTACCAAGCATAAGCACCAAACTCCATTTTATAAGGAGCTTGTACACTCACTATAAGTAATTTATCAGGTAATTCATCTGCAAAAGAAAATAAATCTTGCTCATTACTTCCATATCCGTGTAATAGAATTAGTAGAGGTGGGTTTTGAATGGCAATTTTGGGTTCTCTAACAATGTAATGTAGCATAGTTATATGTTTTTAAACCAATCTTGAAAATGGTTTCCTACAATTGGAACGCTTTTTTCTTCATCTTGTATTACTCCTAAAAAACCAATAATCCATAAAATAAAAAGAAGAATTGCTATTATTTTAAAAGCAAACCAACTAAAATAATCTTTTATAATCCAATAATTGATAAAATAGAGTAAGTTTAATCCTATATTTTGTCTGATATGGAAACTTGCAAAAGAGTTTTTCTTATTTTTATTTAAAACAAAAGCTAAAATTGTTCCTAAAATGGTTAAATAACTAATTACAGCGTGTGTTTTTCCTTCGTTTGCAGTTAAATTTTCCATGGTTAGTAGTATTATTTATTAATGATTAATTGGTTGTTTGCAAAAATACCGTATGCTTTTCCTTGTAAAACTTTATCTATAAAAACACTATTTTTAGAGGTAGACAAGATGTGCTTTTCTGTAAAAGTGTACTTGTAATTAGGGTTAAAAAGAGTAATATCTGCTTTTTCATCTTCTTTTATAGAATGATTTTTTATGCCAAATCTGTTTTTTGGGTTTGTTGTTAAGCATTTAATAATGGTCTCTAAATTTAAAACCAAATGTAAAGCTCCAAAAGCACTTTCTAAACCAATGGTACCATCTTTTGCATTACTAAAAGTTACTTTTTTATGTTCAATATCAATAGGATTATGGTCTGATGTAATGATATCAATTATACCATTTTTTATTCCTTTTTGTAGGGCTTTTACATCTGCAATGGTTCTTAAAGGTGGTGCTACTTTTTTATTTCCATCAAAATCGTGCAATTCATCATCTGTTAATAATAAGTGGTGTACGCTTACACTACAGGTAACATTTAGTCCTTTTTTCTTTGCTTCTTTTATAAGTTCTACTGATTTTTTTGTAGAAATAGTAGGAATGTGTAGTTTCCCACCAGTATATTCTAGTAAAAACAAATCTCTAGCAATTTGTAGATGTTCTGACAATGCAGGGATTCCTTTGAGTCCTAATTTTGTGCTATTAATACCTTCATTTACAACTCCTTCTCCTGCAATTGCATTATTTTTAGGAAAGCTAAGTACTAGGCCTTTAAAGTTTTGAGCATATAAAAGGGCTATTTTTAGTAAATTACCATTTTGTATTGGGGCATTATAATCACCAAAAGCAATTGCTCCAGATTGTTGCATATCGTACAATTCTGCCATATCAACCCCTTTACTTTTTTGAGTTAAAGCTCCAATTGGATAAAGAGAGGTAGCAGATTTTTTAGATTTATTAATTAAAAACTCAACAGCAGATTTATTGTCTATAATAGGCTGGGTATTTGCATTTATTGCAATAGAGGTGAACCCACTTTTTGCGGCAACAATTAATCCGTTTTCTAGGGTTTCTCTTTCTTCAAAACCAGGTTCTCCCATAGAAACACTTGTGTCAAACCATCCATTAGAAATGTGTAAGTTTTCTAAATCAATAATGCTTGTATTCTTTTTTGGGGTAATATTATCTCTTATTTCTCGAAAAACACCTTTAACAATTAAAATATCTTTTTTTTGAAGATGATATGGGCTTGTTGAATCTATAATAGTAGCTGATTTTAGTAGCGTACTCATGGCTTAAAGAATTTTAAAATCAAAATTTCTAAGAGCAAAGATACAATTGCTAAAGATAAAAACCATTTCCAGAGCCATTGAACTTTGTTTTTTTGTTTGATTTTTTGAAAAACACCTTTTACAGATGTAGAAAATGATATGTTCTTTTTATTTTTTGCCAACGGATGTATCTTTAAAAACTGAAGTGTACTTTCTTCTTTAGGATTGTTAAAGGCAACAAATTGCAGTGTATCTTTTTTCTTTGTAATATAATAATTTTTTGCAAGTAAAGGTTGTTCTTTGGTTGTTAAAACAACCTTATTTTGATGTATTTCTTGTAGTGGTATAAAATGAGAATTGTTATTCTTGATATATAAAACAGTCTCTTTTTTTAATTGAGTGGTTACATCTATTTTATTTTCTACACCTATTCTATAAAATAATTTTGAAAAATGAACAC
Source organism: uncultured Flavobacteriaceae bacterium (assembly GCA_964655975.1). Taxonomy (GTDB): domain Bacteria; phylum Bacteroidota; class Bacteroidia; order Flavobacteriales; family Flavobacteriaceae; genus Polaribacter. The sequence continues at coordinate 2,165 of CAZZPG010000023.1, read as the reverse complement.
TTTGTAATCCGAAATTGTAAAAAACAGGAACTACTAAAGGAGAGTTGATAAAGTTACTATTGATAAGGTTTAAAGGAGAAGATACCCAATAAAATTTTGATTTATGTGCATTAACTTGTTCAATAAATCCTCTGTTATTTTCAAAAGAAATAATATTACTACTATTTTTAAAAGCAGTTAAATAATGAACCTTTGTTGTTGGATATTGAAAATTTTGTGCTTCTTTAGAAAAAACACCTTTAAAAAGAGGATGATTGTAATTAATTTGAGTAATTTTTAAAGGGTGTTCATTTTTTTGTAAAATTTGTCTTAGTTCTAAGTTTGTAAAAAAGTGTTTATAATTATTTATATTTAAACTCTCATTAGGTATCATAACTATATGACCTCCTTTTTTTAAAAACCTAATTAAACTTTTTTGTAATGGAAAAGGAATATTCTTAATTTCATTAAGAATAATAAGTTGCTGTTTAGGGATAGAATTATAGTTGATATTTTGAACTGTAGAACTTGTAAAATAAAAGTTGTTTTTAGTGTAGATTTTTGATAAAAATTTTGAACTTTTACCAATGCTTAAAACAGTAATTTTTTTAGTGAGATTTAGTGTAAAATAAAAGGTGTTATCAAAAGAAAAAGCATCAGTAAAATTTAAGAAAATTTTACCTAAAAAATTTTGCTTATTTTGTATGTCAAATACAATAGTTTTTGTAGTATTCCCTCTGATAGAAAAACTTTGTTTACCTATTAATTTTGTATGATTAAAAATAGCAATTGGGATATTTGTTTTTTTATCTCCTTGATTTTTTATAACAATTTGCAAAGTAAAATTAGATTTATTTTTACTTTGTGTAAAAACGCTATCAATAGAAAGGTTGCTTTTTGGGATAATAGAATGTTGAATAAGAGATAAATTACTAGTTACATTTGTAAATACTTTTTTAGTAGTGTTTTGAAAATCAGAGATTAATATATTACTATCTAAAGTTTTAGTTTTGTTTTTATTTAAACTATTTATTTTTAATAAAACATCTTTAATTGATAATTTTTTTGTAGTTTTTTTTACTTTTAAAAGTATATTTTTAAGCTCTGCTGATGTAATCTCTTTATAAAAATGAGAATTTGTTAGCAAAGAATAAAAATTATTTTCAGAAATATTATCTATAATTTCTTGCTTAGAAACAGCTAATAAATTTCCTTTCCGTCCTTTAAAAGACATACTTAAAGAATTGTCTAAATAGATAAAAACAACTTTCTTTTTTAAACTACTTTTAGCATTAAAATAAGGTTGAGAAAAAGCAAGTATTATAAATGCTAATAAGAATAATCTTATAATTAAAAGTAACCACTTTTTTAAGCGAGAACTATTACGAGTTTGTTGTACTATTTTTCGTAAAAAAGCAACATTTGTAAAAGGTGTTTTTGTAAATTTTTGCAATTGAAATAAATGCACCAAAATTGGTATAATAAGTAGAGGCAGAAAATATAAAATTTCTATATACTTAAATTGCATTTTTTTAGATTTAGAATTTCAAATATAAGTAAACTCAAAGAAATTTATAAAAAATAATTTTGCTAAATTAAGTTTATTAAATTGTTTTGGCAGTTACTTATTTCTTTTCTTTAAATTTGTACTTTATAAAAAAAAATGAAATTTGATGTTTTTTAATAAAATAAAGCAATCTGAATTAAAAAAAGAGTTTGAGAGACTTTTAAAAAATGAAAAAACTAGAACTTCTTCTGATAAAATAATTAAAAATGTAGCAATATTAGCCTCAGAAGATATATCGCTAGCCCATAATCTTCAATATTATTTAGAAAGTTGTTTTAATTTTAGCAAATCTGATATCTATGTATATAGAAAATCAGACAAAAAAAAATCCCTTTCTGCTTTATACTTTTCTGAAGATACAATTGGTAAAAATGGAGAAATTTTTAATGAATCTTTTAAAGATTTCTTACAATATCCTTTTGATTTATTAGTTACTTTTTTCGATAAAAAAAATTTATACTTAGAGTATGTGACACTTTATTCTAAAGCAGATTTTAAAGTTGGTTTTGCAGGTGTAAATTCTGAATTATTTGATTTAGAAATATTAACAAGCATCAGTAATATTAAGGTATATAACAAAGAAATTAAAAAATATATGCAATTATTAAATAAATTAAAC
>CAZZPG010000022.1:0-16757 GCA_964655975.1 uncultured Flavobacteriaceae bacterium | reverse complement strand
CACGTAAGCCACAACAGTAAATAGTTTCTAAAATAGTACGGTTGCGTTCACCCTGTGGATGGCTTAAATCTATGGCATTAATTAAATTATTTACTTCTTCTTTGGCTAAGGTATCTGGTAGTTTTCTTCCAATTTTAGGAATTTCTAGCAAATCTGTTGGGTTTGTTTTTCTATAATCTTCAAAAATGAGGTAATCAAAAAAATTCCGTAATCCAGAAATAATACGAGCTTGACTTCTAGGAGATACTTTTTTGGCAATTTCATATATAAATTGTTGAATAATGTTTTCGTTAATTTGAATTGGAGAATATGATATTTCTTTTTCTTCTAAAAAAGCAATCAATTTATATACATCTTGTGCATAACTATCTGTAGTATTTATTGAAAGACCACGCTCTATTTGTAAAAAAAAACGATACTCTTTTATTGTAAGTTTCCAATTCATAAAATCAAAGTTATATAAAAGAAATGGCTAATTTTTGGGTTTTATAATTTTAATTGTTTTAAATAGTTTATTGCTACCAAAAGCTTATTGGTATCTTCTTTTTCTTAAAAAATTAAAACTAAGCCCAAAAATTAATAAAAATATTAAAGGTAAAACTACATTAAAAAATTGCCAAAAAGTACGTTGTTTATAGGATTTTTTCTTGTTTAAAGTATTAATTTTTAATGATTTGTTTCTTAATTTAATTAAGCCAGAATCATCTAATAAATAATCTATTGCATTTAGTAAAAATTCTTTGTTTCCAAATTGTTGTCCAGTCCACTTATCTATAGATAGATTGGTAGGTTTTCCTTTTAAAATTTGGTTTTTAGCAATGTCACCATCAGCAATTATAATCATTTTATTAGCAATACTTTTATCTATATATAATGATGTTTTAAAGGGTTTTATACGTCCTTTAAATGCCGAATTAAATTTGCCTTCTAATAGTACACTAAATAATTGCTTACCACTTTTGTATTCTTTTTCTTTAGGCTCAATAGCAATACTTTGTAATTCTATAATTTTTGGTGTTCCTACTTTTTTTGTAAGAAAAGAACTTACCAATAAAGGTGTTTTTTTAATATTATTTTTTAAGGTATCTATTTGGTTTGCAAATTGTAATCTAACAGGTGAAATATTTTTGGTAATTGAATGATTTGGATTACCAGCCACCATTGGATGATAAAACCAATCTAAGTATTTAAACTGCGTTTGGTTGCCAATTTTACCAGTAGCTAAAGGTATTTTTGCAGAATATAAGTCTTTTATTAGGCTATGATTAATACGAATTCCGTAAGCAAACAGCATATCTGTGAGGTTTAAATCTCTAGGATATGCCAACATTTTTCCGTTGTTAAATAAGCTATCTTGGTCTGCTTGTATATTATCTATCATCCACAAGGTTTTACCTCCGTTGGTAATAAATTGGTCTAGAACAAGTTTTTCATTATCACTAAATTTAATAGTTGGTTTTGCAATAAATACTAAATCAAAGAATTTTATATCTTGTAGTGTTTTTTGCGGGTTTTTTGTTACAGAATCTAAAGTGAATTTTGCCAAATGATATTTTTTCTGAATTTCTTTTAAAAAACTATACACATATATATCTTTCAACTCTCCATTTCCACTTAAAACAGCTATTTTTTTCTTCTTTTTTCTACAGATGTTGTTAATGGCATTACTAAAACCAAATTCTAAATTTTCTATAGCTTTTTGTAATTGTTCTTCTTGTGTTTTTACAATGGCAGATGGTAATAAAGAAACAATTTCAAATTTATTTTTATAATTTATTTCTGCCCAAGGAAAAATAATAGCTTCAGATAATTTACCATCTTCTTCTACAGTTAATTTACTAGGAAACATTCTTTTTTTTATCAATCTTTCTCGTAATTTATTTGGATTGATAAACTGAATAATAATATGCTTATTTTTTGCTCTTAATTCTTCTAAATATTGGCGAGTTTCTATCTGTAATCGTTTAAATTCTGATGGGAATTCTCCTTCTAAGTATACTTTAATTATGAGCGGATTTTTTACTTTGTCTAAAATATTAAAAGTTACTTTTGATAGGGTATAACGTTGGTCTTGAGTTAAATCAAAACGTTTGTAATAAGTACTTCCTAAGAAGTTGAGTAGTAATAATCCGAAGAAAATAAGAACTGTATTTTTTATCTTTTTACTCATCTAATTGTTGTTTGGTTAAGAATAAAAAGAATCCTGTAACGCTTACAAAATATAAAATATCTTGCGTATCAATAACTCCTCTGCTAATACTTTTAAAATGTTCAAAAACACCTAATTGTTGTACTCTATAACTGTTGTTTCCAAATAAATTGGCAAGAGTATCAAAACCGTAAAATAAGAAAAAGGTTATTAAGACACTTAGTATAAATGCTACAATTTGATTTTTTGAAAGGGTAGAAGTAAACAACCCAATAGATGTATATGTGGCGGCTAAAAAAACTAATCCAATATATGAACCTAAAGTGCTTCCAAAATCTATATTTCCAAGAGGGTTTCCTAGTTGATAAACGGTATATATATAGGTAAATGTAGGTATTAATGCAATTATAACTAATAGTAATGATGCCCAAAATTTACCCAAAACAATTTGCCAATCTGTAAGTGGTTTGGTTTTTAAAATTTCTATTGTACCGCTCTTTAATTCATCTGCAAAACTTTTCATAGTAATGGCAGGAATTAAAAATAAAAATACCCAAGGGGCTAAATAAAAGAAACTACTAATATCTGCAAAACCAGTATTTAAAATATTTAATTCTCCTTTAAAAACCCATAAATAGAGTCCGTTTATAAGTAAAAAAATCCCAATTACCAAATACGCAATGGGCGATGCAAAAAATGAATTGAACTCTTTTTTTATGACTGGAAACATTGGTTGTTTATTGAATTGTTTAGGTATTTATTCGTGTAATTGTTTAACTGTTTGTTGAAAATCATTGTCATTTCGAACTTTCCTGTGAGAAATCTCACTATTTTATTTTCTCTTTTTAAGATTTCTCAATCGCCCAAAAAGGCTCATTTCGGAATAACATTAATGCTGCTAGTATTTATCGTTTTTCTTGTTTCTCAAATTCTAATTTTTTAGTTTAAAAATTCTGTTATTCTCAAAACCTTCTTCTCTTCTTTTTGATTGGAATATAAATTGATGCTTTTTTAATAATGAAATAGATCTGCTATTATTTTTATGAGTAAAAGCTTCAATAACTGTAAATTTCATTTTATAAATTCCAAAATCTAAAACAGCACTCATTGCTTCATTCATAAACCCCTTTTTATGAAATGTAGGATTTAATTCATACCCAATTTCTGCATAATTTGTATCTATAGAAATTCTATGAAATACAATAGTTCCTATTAATTGCTGTGTTTCTTTTAAAATTAGTGCCCAAAAAACATTTTTTTGGTTTTGAAAACCTTTATGAATCATTGTAATAAACTCAGATGCATCGTTAAGATTTTTTGGTGTTTTTCTAGTAATTAAACGGTTAATTTCTTTACTAGAACGCAAGTTATAAATAGCCTTTACATCATCTGGCTTTAATTGCCTTAGTGTTAACCTATTTGTAGTTAATTCTGGAAAAGTAGTAAAGTTGAATTCTTTCATTTATTGTAAACTTACCATTTTATTTACACTCCAAGCTTCTGGCTTGTTATTAAATAATATTTTAGTTTTTCCCCAAACATCTTTAAATAAATCAGAATTTCTATAATTTTCTAAATCTTGCTCGGTTTCCCAATAAGAATAGGTAAAAAAGATATTGGCAGTTGTTTTATCTCTGTATAATTCTAATAAACGACAACCGTTGGAGTTTCGTATATTTTCTTTCTTTTCGTTAAAATTTTTTAAAAATTCTTTTATATGTTTTGAGTGAAAACTCATTTTTACAATGCGTATAAACATTAGTTTTTTTTTATTTTCCTAAAGGGAAAAATTATCTTTTCTATTAGTATAATTTAAATATATTTAAGATTAAGGAATAGCAGAAAAAACATCAGTTTCTTTTTTAGTTTCTAAAGACTTAAATTCTACAGAAATTACATCTCTATATTTTAATCCTAATAAAGAAGATGCACCTCCAACAGTACCTAAATTACTGCGATAGATTGCAATTTCTAAGAATCCTGCCGAATTAAAAATAGCCAATTTTTCTCCATCATATAAATTCTGTTCACCAATATTTTGGCAATTTACAATTTCATTATATTTACTATAAATTTTAGTAAAAAAATGTCTATGGGCAACTATTTTAAAAGAGCGTCCTTTACCAATTTTTTGAAACTGTTTTTTACTAATATTACTAATAACGTTGCCATAATTATCAATATAAATAACGTTTCCTATTATTTTTGTTTGTGTTTGATTTACTTTTGGTTGAATTTCTATGAGCTTTTGAATCTCTTTAATTTCTTTTCCAATTACGCTTAAACTTCCTCCTTTGGCAATAAAACATGCTACTTGCACAAAAACATCTAATACAGGAAAGCTACTTTCAACTCTATTATGAATGGTAATTTCTACAATTTTAGTTGGGTTTATTTCTGATGCAATCATAGAAATTAATCCGTTATCAGGGCAAATAAAATAATGATTGTCTAGCAGTAATGCAATATGCTTATTTTCATTACTTAATTCAGAATCTACTCCAACAATATGTATACTCCCCTCTGGGAAACTTTTATATGAATTTTTAAGAATATAAGCAGTTTCTGTAATGTTAAATGGAGAAATTTGGTGGGTAATGTCTATGATTTTAGCATCTTTTAATTCAGAATAAATAGCCCCTTTTACAGCACCCACAAAGTGGTCTTTAGTTCCAAAGTCTGTAGTTAAGGTAATAAAAGCCATTAAAAAAGATGTTAATTAGTTGTGTAAAAGTTATAAATAATTTCTAAGCAAACTTACGTAAATTCATAAATTTATTTACTATTTTTAGGGTGAATTATTTTGATAAAAAATTAAAAAAACAATTTCATTTGAACGAACGTATTATAGAGCTTACAGAAATTAATCCTAAAGATTTTTTTGGAGCACAAAACAGTACCATTTCTCAGTTAGAACATTATTTCCCAAAAATAAAAATTGTAGCAAGAGGATCTAAATTAAAAATTTATGGAGAAGAAGAGATTTTAAACGAATTTGAAAAACGTTTAGAAATGCTTATAAAATATTTTAATAAATACAATAAATTAGACGAAAATAGTATAGAGCGTATTTTAACATCTACAGGAAAAGAAAGCAAAATACCACAAGATAAGAATGATATTTTGGTGCATGGTGTAAATGGTAGATTTATAAAAGCACAAACAGCTAACCAACGTAAAATGGTTGCATTAATGCAAAAAAATGATATGCTATTTGCTGTTGGCCCTGCAGGAACAGGAAAAACATATACAGCAGTTGCTTTAGCAGTAAAATCTTTAAAAGAAAAAGAAGTACGTAGAATTATTTTAACACGTCCTGCAGTAGAATCTGGAGAAAAATTAGGATTTTTACCAGGAGATATGAAAGAAAAGCTAGACCCATATATGCAACCATTGTACGATGCATTACGCGATATGATTCCGCATGAGCGTTTAGAGGCATACTTAGAAAAAGGCGTTATACAAATTGCTCCTTTGGCATTTATGAGAGGTAGAACCTTAGACAATGCATTTGTTATTTTAGACGAAGCACAAAATACCACACACGCCCAAATGAAAATGTTTCTAACAAGAATGGGAAAACACGCAAAATTTATTATTACTGGAGATCCTGGGCAAATAGATTTACCAAGAAAACAAATTTCTGGGCTCAAAGAATCTTTATTAGCATTAAAAGATATTGAAGGGATTGCACAGGTATTTTTAGATGATAAAGATGTAGTTAGACACCGTTTGGTTAAAAAAATTATTGTAGCTTATAAAGGAATTGAAACAGAATAATTATGTTTGATAAAAAAAACGTTCCCATAAGAAAGTTAAATAGTTTAGTTTTGCAACTAGAAAATCTATAATTAAAAATGAATACTATTAATAAAACTCACTTTCAATTTCCAAAACAAAAGAGTGTTTATAAAGGAAAAGTTAGAGAAATTTACAATATAGAAGATAAACTTTTAGTAATGATTTCTACAGACAGATTATCTGCTTTTGATGTTGTTTTGCCACGTCAAATACCATTTAAAGGACAGGTTTTAAACCAAATTGCTGCCAAAATGATGAGCAATACAGCAGATATTGTTCCAAATTGGCTAATAGCAAGCCCAGATCCAAACGTAGCAATTGGCCATTTATGTAAACCATTTAAAGTAGAAATGGTTATTCGTAGATACTTATCTGGACACGCTGCAAGAGAGTACAAATTAGGTAAAAGAATATTGTGTGGTGTACAAATGCCAGAAGGAATGAAAGAAAATGATAAATTTCCTACACCCATTATTACACCCTCTACAAAAGCAAATAATGGAGAGCATGATGAAGATATATCCCGTTCAGAAATTTTAACAAAAGGTATTGTATCTGAAAAAGATTATGTAATTTTAGAAGATTATACACAAAAATTATTTGAAAGAGGAACAAAAATTGCCTTAAAAAGAGGTTTAATTTTGGTAGATACTAAATACGAATTCGGTAAAACAAAAGAGGGTAAAATTGTTTTGATTGATGAAATTCATACACCAGACTCTTCTCGATATTTTTATGCCAATGATTATGAAGAAAGACAAGAAAAAGGAGAACCTCAAAAACAATTATCAAAAGAATTTGTACGCCAATGGTTAGTTTTTAAAGGATTTCAAGGAAAAAAAGGTCAAGAAATACCAGAAATGACCGATAAAAAAGTGATAGAAATATCAAACAGATATATAGAATTGTATGAGCAAATTATAGGAGAAAAATTTGTAAAATCATCTACCAAAAATGTATTAGAAAGAATAGAAAAAAATGTATTGAAATTTTTAACTTCGTAAAAATAAAAAACATGGATAAAAAGATAACTGAAATAATTTCTGAAATAGAAAATTTTAGTAAAAATTCTGAATTGATAGAAACTCAAATTATTGAAGAACTAAAAGAATATTTTCATCTGAAAAAAATTAATGAAATTGTTGAGTTATACGTAAATGGAACTAAAAAAGTTAAAGAGATATGTAAAGATTTTAAAATCTCACCAAAAACACTCTATAAAGCCCTAAAAAGGAGCAAAATAAAAACAAAATATGATATCTTTAAAAGAAAAGAAAATTATACATATTATATAAATAGACAGAAAGAACTAAAGCAGAAAGAACTAAATAAGAAAAACTCAAAAAAATGATTATAGAACCAAGAGTAAGAGGATTTATTTGCTTAACAGCACACCCAAAAGGATGTGAGCAAAATGTGAAAAATCAAATTGCATACATTCAATCTAAAGGAGAAATTAATAGCCCAAAAAGAGTGTTGGTTATTGGTGCTTCTACAGGGTTTGGATTAGCATCTAGAATTACTAGTGCTTTTGGTTCTGGAGCAGCAACTATTGGTATCTTTTTTGACAAACCACCTGAAGAAGGAAAACCAGGCTCACCAGGATATTACAATACAGCAGCTTTTGAAAACGAAGCAAAAAAGACAGGTTTATATGCAAAAAGTATTAATGGTGATGCTTTTTCTGATGAAATTAAACGTCAAACCTTAGACATAATAAAGAATGATTTAGGTCAAGTAGATTTAGTTATTTATAGTTTAGCATCACCAGTTAGAACACATCCCAAAACAGGAGTTAGATACAAATCTGTATTAAAACCTATTGAAGGAGAATATACCAATAAAACAGTAGATTTTCATACAAGCAAAGTATCAGACATTACCATAAAACCAGCAGAAGGAGATGATATTAAAAATACTGTTGCTGTAATGGGAGGAGAAGATTGGGGTTTTTGGATTGATGCCTTGTTAGAAGAGAACTTATTGGCTCAAGGCTCAAAAACAATAGCATACTCTTATATTGGTCCAGCTCAAACACAAGCAGTCTATAGAAAAGGTACTATTGGAGCTGCAAAAGACCATTTAGAAGCAACTGCTTTTATTATTACAGATAAATTAAAATCAATAAACGGAAAAGGATATGTTTCTGTAAACAAAGCATTAGTAACACAAGCAAGCTCTGCAATTCCAGTTATTCCCCTATACATTTCATTACTGTACAAAATTATGAAAGAAAAAGGACTACATGAAGGTTGTATAGAGCAAATACAAAGATTATATTCTGAAAAACTTTATGCAGAAGGAGATTTAATGCTAGATAATAAAGGAAGAATACGTATAGATGATTTAGAAATGAGAGAAGACGTACAAAAAATAGTAACCAAATTATGGAAAAAAGTAACTACAGAAACGTTACCAGAAATTGCAGATTTAGAAGGATATAGCAAAGAATTTTATAATTTATTTGGATTTAAAGTAGAAGGAGTAAATTATAATAAAGAGGTAGATGAAATGTATTTGATACCAAGTTTACTATAATTTTTTAAACCTGATAGCTTTCAAAAACCTATCAAACCTTTACTTTTTTAATGAAAGCTGTATCCATAAAAACACTCAAAGAAGAATTATCATATCAATCTCATAAAGATATGATAGGGTTATGTTTACGTTTATCAAAATTTAAAAAAGAGAATAAAGAGCTACTTACCTATTTATTGTTTGAATCTACAAATGAAGATAGCTATATTAAAAGCATTAAAGAGCAAATAGATAATTTGTTTGAAAAAATTAACAGAAAAAGCTATTTCTACATCAGAAAAAGTATGCGAAAAATTTTAACACTTACAAAAAAATACATTCGTTATTCTCAAAAAAAAGAAACCGAAGTAGAATTGTTACTCTATTACTGTACAAAATTAAAAAATTTTATACCCTCTATAAAAAAAAGTATTCGTTTACAAAATGTTTTTGATAGACAAGTAGTCTTAATTAAAAAAGCAATAAGTACATTACACGAAGATTTACAATACGATTATCAGTTGGAATTAGAAGAGTTGCTTTCTTAAAAAAGTAAAATCTATAAAATTTTTAAGAGTAACTATTCTTGCGTTTGTATTTAGGATAAATAGTTGGTAATTTCCTTAGAAATTTTGTTTTTTTAGAGGTATCCATTTTATCTCAAAAGCATTTTATTGTTGATATTGTATTTCTAAATAATCAACTTTTCTTTTCTTATAATTACGCCAAAGATAGCTTTTCACATCAGGATTTAGCCATTTGTTTATTTTCTAAAAGGGTATTAATAAAGTTGTTTTGAGTAATTATCTTGTTAAAACAAATATTTCCACAAGACGCGCAAACTTACAAAAGCAATTAAAATAGCAGTGGCTCTTTTAAGCTGTGTTGGTGTAAAAAAATGATTGCTTAATTTACTTCCTATTTGACCTCCAATAAAAACTATAATTAATAGAAGTGAGGTTAATTTCCAATCAATTATAAAATCAGGATTTGCATACTGCCCTAATAAACCAGCGATAGAATTTACTAAAATAAAAAAACTAGTAGTTGCAGCTATTTTTTTTGGTCTATCCCAATTAGTTAAATGAAGTAGAGGGGCTAAAAAAATCCCCCCCCCAATACCTATCATACCAGAAATAAACCCAATAAAACCACCATAACTAGCATTTTTAGTAAAACCTACTTTTAGATGAACGTTATCATCAGAAAAAATTATTTTTTTAGAAATCCACATAGAAATAGCAGCAAAAAATAAAGCAAACCCTAAAAGAATAAAAAAGAAAGTTTGACTAATTTTAAGAAAACCACCTATAAATGCCATAGGTACACTAAATAAAACAAGTGGAATTACTTTTTTCCAACAGTATTCTTTCTTTTGATAAAATAAAAACACATTTCCAGTAACAACAACAATGTTACATAATAATGCAGTAGCTCTAATTTGGGTAAAGATAATTCCAGACAAAGCTAAAATTGCCAAATAACTAGACCCGCCACCAAAACCAACTGAAGAGTATAAAATGGCTACCACAAAAAATAATAAAATAATGTGCCAATTATCTGTAAGTATTTCAATAAGTAAAGAAAAATTCATTAAAAATTATAAAAATAGTTGAGTTATGCCTTTAAAAAATACGATTTTAATTATATTGTAAAAATACTAAAAAAACTGAATTTTAAATTTAATAAGTAAGTTTGATTATTGAAATAATAATTTAGTTCTTTAAAAATCAATCTATATTTTCTTAATCTGCTATAAAACTAGCTAATTATTAAGAATTTAATTCTTTTATCTGTAATTTTACGACATAAATAGAAAAAAAATAGAAATTTAATATTGATTTCACTAAATTGGTTGAACTAAAATCAAAATATTTACACAATGAGTAATTATCACATTAAACATTTAGAAGAATACTATCAAGTATATCGTAAATCAGTACGCTATCCAGAAATTTTTTGGGAAGAAATAGCCGAAGAACATTTTATATGGAGAAAAAAATGGGATAAAGTATTGAGTTTTGATTTTTCAAAACCAGAAGTTAAGTGGTTTGAAGGAGCAAAATTAAACATTACAGAAAATTGTATAGATAGACATTTACATATTAGAGGAGATAAAACAGCCATTCTTTTTGAACCAAATAACCCCAAAGAAGCAGCACAACATATTACATATAGTCAATTAGCAAAAAGAGTCAATCAATTTGCCAATGTATTAAAAGAGAATGGAATAGAAAAAGGAGATAGAGTTTGTATATACCTACCAATGATTCCAGAATTGGCAATTTCATTATTAGCCTGTGCACGTATTGGAGCAATTCATTCAGTTGTTTTTGCAGGATTTTCATCAACAGCATTAGCAACTAGAATTAATGACGCCTCTTGTAAAATGGTGATTACTTCTGATGGATCATACCGTGGTGCAAAAACTATCGATTTAAAAGGAATTGTAGACGAAGCAGTAGAACAATGCAACTCTATAGAAACAGTGTTGGTAGCAAAAAGAATTAATTCTGATATTAAAATGAAAAAAGGACAAGATAAATGGCTACAACCTTTGTTAGATAAAGCATCAGAAGTATGCGAACCAGAAATAATGGATGCAGAAGACCCGTTATTTATTTTATACACTTCAGGCTCTACAGGAAGCCCTAAAGGAATGGTACATTCTACTGCAGGATATATGATATATACTGCTTACACATTTAAAAATGTTTTTAATTATAAAGAAAAAGATATATATTGGTGTACTGCAGATATCGGTTGGATTACAGGGCACAGTTATATTGTATATGGACCTTTAGCCAACGGAGCTACCACAGTAATGTTTGAGGGAGTACCAAGCTATCCAAATTTTGGTCGATTTTGGGAAGTTGTAGAAAAACATAAAATCACCCAATTTTATACTGCACCTACAGCAATTAGAGCTTTAGCAAAAGAAAACTTAGATTTTGTAGATAAATACAACTTATCATCATTAAAAGTACTTGGAACAGTAGGAGAACCAATAAATGAAGAAGCATGGCATTGGTATAATGATAATATAGGAAAGAAAAAAAACCCAATAGTAGATACATGGTGGCAAACAGAAACAGGAGGTATGATGATTTCACCAATTCCATATACAACTCCTACAAAACCTACCTATGCAACATTACCCTTACCAGGAGTTCAACTAGCTTTAATTGATGAAAGTGGACAAGAGATAAAAGGAAATCAAGTAGATGGTAGGCTTTGCATAAAATTTCCATGGCCTTCTATGGCAAGAACCATTTGGGGTAATCATCAACGCTATAAAGACACCTATTTTTCTGCCTATAAAAATATGTACTTTACAGGAGATGGAGCATTACGTGATGAGGTTGGCTATTATAGAATTACAGGTAGAGTAGATGATGTTATTATTGTTTCTGGTCATAATCTAGGAACAGCACCTATAGAAGATGCTATAAATGAACATCCAGCAGTAGCAGAAAGTGCTATTGTCGGTTATCCACATGATGTAAAAGGAAATGCACTCTACGGATATGTAATTTTAAAAGAAGTAGGAGAAGGTAGAAATCATGATAATTTACGCAAAGAAATCAACCAAATTATTACAGAGCATATTGGTCCTATTGCCAAGTTAAATAAAATTCAGTTTACAAACGGATTGCCAAAAACACGCTCGGGTAAAATTATGCGACGTATTTTACGTAAAATAGCCCATAATGAAATAGATAACTTAGGAGATATTTCTACACTCTTAAACCCAGAGGTGGTACAATGTATTATTAGTGAACGATTGTAACGATGTTTTTAAGCCCTTTTTTAGGAAAATGGATGAAATAGAATAGTGCTAAAAATAAGAAAATGTTTCTCCTTCTTTAATTTTTAACAACGTTTCATAAATCATTTTTATTACATTTTCTACATCTTCTTTATGTACCATTTCTACTGTTGTATGCATATATCGTAAAGGTAAAGAAATTAGAGCAGAAGCCACACCACCATTACTGTAAGCAAAAGCATCTGTATCTGTTCCTGTAGCTCTAGACAATGCAGAGCGTTGAAATGGAATTTTATTTTCCTTGGCAGTTTCTGTAATTAAATCACGTAATTTTTGTTGAACAGCTGGGGCATACGCAATTACAGGTCCTTTGCCCATTTCTAATGCACCTTCTTTTTTTTGATCAATCATTGGGGTTGTTGTGTCATGAGTTACATCGGTAATAATGGCAACGTTTGGTTTTATACGATTGGTAATCATTTCTGCACCACGCAAACCAATTTCTTCTTGTACAGAGTTAGTAATGTACAGACCAAAAGGAAGTTTCTTTTTGTTTTCATGGAGTAAACGAGCAACTTCTGCAATCATAAATCCCCCCATTCTGTTATCTAAAGCTCTACATACAAATTTGTTTTTATTTAAAATATGAAATTTATCTGGATAAGTAATTACACATCCAACATGCACTCCTAAATTTTCAACTTCCTTTTTTGTAGTACAACCACAATCAATAAAAATATTATCTAGTTTTGGAGCTTCTTCTTTAGCTTTGTTTCTGGTATGAATTGCTGGCCATCCAAAAAGACCTTTTACAATCCCTTTTTTTGTATGAATATTTACAATCTTACTCGGTGCTATTTGATGGTCGCTTCCACCATTTCGGATAACGTAAATTAAGCCATTATCAGAAATGTAATTTACATACCAAGAAATTTCATCAGCATGCCCTTCAATAACTACTTTGTATTTTTCCTTTGGATTAATTACTCCTACTGCATTTCCGTAAGTATCTGTAATAAAATCATCTACATAAGGTTTTAAGTAGTTCATCCAAATTTTTTGACCTTCCCATTCATACCCAGTAGGGGCTGCATTATTTAGGTATTTCTCTAAAAATAAAATTGATTTTTTAGTTAATATAGATTTTTTTGCCATTATATTTTTATAAATAATTATTTAATTGATTATCAAGGTGTATTGAGAGTATCAATATTGAAATGTAAAAATAACACCATTTTTACACTCAATAAAGTTTTTGGAACTCTTTTTGTAAGTAGAAAAGAAGATATTTTTTGTTTTATCTTTGTTATCATTAAAAAATAGAATTTGAAAAAACTATTATACATATATATAATATTCATTTCACTTGTTGCATTTTCGCAAAAGAAAGACTCATTGCCAAAAGAATTAGAGGAATATACTTTGATAAAAGCAGGAGATACTTTGCTAATTAAGTTAGATGAAATATCAATTTTACCAAAGCACAAATTTAAATCAAAAATAGATATACGCTACTATTATTGGTTTCGAAGAAAAGTATTTAAGGCATATCCGTATGCAAAATTAGCGGCAGAAAGAATTGATACTTTGTATGTTAGACTTGAAAGAATTAAATTAAAACGAAAACAAAGAAGATATATTAAACGTATTCAAAAGTACCTAGAAGGAGAGTTTACAGCACCATTAAAAAAGATGACTCGTACTGAAGGTAGAATTTTAATTAAGTTAATACATCGTCAAACAGGAAAAACAACATACCAAAATATTAAGAGCTTACGTAGTGGATGGAAAGCCTTTTGGTACAATATTACTGCAAATATTTTTAAGATTTCTTTAAAAGAAGAATATCATCCAGAGTTAGTGAATGAAGATTATTTGATTGAAGACATACTACAACGTGCATTTTTAGAAGAAAAACTAAAAGAACAACCCACAAAGTTAATGTTTGATTTTGGTTCTATATTAACAAAAAATAAAGGAAAAATCAATGTAGAAAAGTACAAAAAAATGTTTGCTAAATACCGTAAAAAGAGAAAGAAAAGAAAATTAAAAAAGAAAGTGTCAAAAATAAAAAAGTAATTTAGAACTCTATAGAACATAATTTTTTATGCTTATATCCTTTCTTTTTAGAAGAATAAATCTATTCCCTTTTCGTATTATTAGCTTATATTTGCATTCGCAAAATTTTAAGAAATGAAAGCAGGAATTGTAGGATTACCCAATGTAGGAAAATCAACCTTATTTAATTGTTTATCTAATGCAAAAGCACAAAGTGCAAACTTTCCTTTTTGTACTATTGAGCCTAATTTAGGAGTGGTAAATGTACCAGACCCAAGGTTAGAAAAATTAGAAGAATTGGTAAAGCCAGAAAAAGTATTACCTGCAACTGTAGAAATTGTAGATATTGCTGGTTTGGTTAAAGGAGCCAGTAAAGGAGAAGGATTAGGAAATCAATTTTTAGCAAATATTAGAGAAACTGATGCTATTTTACATGTTTTGCGTTGTTTTGATAATGACAATATTATTCATGTAGATACTACTATAGACCCAGTAAGAGATAAAGAAACGATTGATATTGAATTGCAGTTAAAAGATTTAGAAACTGTGCAAAAACGTTTAGAGCGTGTAAAAAGAACAGCAAAAACAGGAAATAAAGAAGCACAAGTAGAGCTAGTTGTCTTATTAAAAGTAGAAGATACCTTGTTAAAAGGTGTTTCTGTAAGAGCCTTAAATTTAACAGAAAAAGAAGAAGAGCATACTAATCCTTTACAGCTTATTACAGCAAAGCCTGTATTGTATGTGTGTAATGTAGATGAAAAAGCTGCAGTTTCTGGAAACTCTTATGTAGATGCTGTAAAAATAGCTGTAAAAGATGAAGATGCAGAAGTAATTGTATTAGCAGTAGGAACAGAAGCAGATATTACAGAGTTAGAAGACTATGAAGAGCGTCATCTATTTTTAGAAGATATAGGTTTAGAAGAAGCTGGTGCATCTCGTTTAATTCGTTCTGCCTATAAATTATTAAATTTACAAACCTATTTTACCGCAGGTGTTAAAGAAGTTAGAGCGTGGACTATACCAGTTGGATCAACAGCACCACAAGCAGCAGGAGTAATACATACAGATTTTGAAAAAGGATTTATACGAGCAGAGGTAATTTCTTATAAAGTCTATGTAGAGTATGGTACAGAAGCCAAAGTAAAAGAAGCTGGAAAAATGAGAGTAGAAGGGAAGGAGTACATTGTGCAAGATGGAGATATGATGAATTTTAGATTTAATGTGTAAACCTTACTATCTTTAAAATTAATAAAAAAAAGGAATTACAGTTTTGTAATTCCTTTTTTTTATTAGAAGAAATCAAAAATTCATTTCTAATAGTTACTTTTGTAACTATGACAAAGGTTTATTTAGATAATGCAGCAACCACCCCCATGGTTCCAGAAGTTATAGAAGTTGTTACCTCTTCTATGAAAGAGGTTTTTGGCAACCCTTCTTCTACCCATCAATTTGGTAGAAAAGCAAAGGCTTTGGTAGAAACTGCACGAAAAAATATAGCACAGCATTTTAATATATCTGCAAGTGAAATTATTTTTACTGCAGGAGGCACAGAAGCAGATAATTTAATTCTATACAATGCAGTAACCAATTTAGGAGTACAGACTATTATAACTTCTAAATTAGAACATCATGCAGTGTTACATACTTTAAAATATTTAAAAAATACATATAAAATTACTATTATTTATGTTGATGTTGATAAATTTGGTGCTATAAATTTACAGCATTTAGATAAAATTCTATCCTCTGCAAAAAATAAAACACTAGTAAGTTTGATGTTTATAAATAACGAAATAGGAAATATTTTACCTTTAAACAAAGTTTCTGAAATTTGTAAAAAACATGATGCCTTATTTCACTCAGATACAGTACAGGCGATAGGACAATATTCCATTGATTTACAAAATATACCTGTAGATTTTATAGCAGCAAGTGCACATAAATTTCATGGCCCTAAAGGAGTTGGTTTTGCATATTTTAAAAAAGGTGTTGGTATACAACCTATGTTACACGGAGGAAATCAAGAAAAAGGAGCAAGGTCTAGTACAGAAAATATTCATGCTATCTTAGGAATGGAAAAAGCTTTAGAACTTGCAATTTCATCTCTAAAAGAAGATGCTCAATATATAATTGATTTAAAGAGCTATTTTATCAATCAACTGAAAGAAAATTTTGATAATATTTCTTTTAACGGACTATCTGATAACTTAAAAAAAAGTAGTTATAAAATTTTAAGTACTCGATTTACAAAAGATTATCCAATGCTTTTATTTAGCTTAGATTTAGTAGGAATAGCAGTTTCTGGTGGCTCTGCTTGTCAAAGTGGGAGTAATAAAGGATCTCATGTTTTAGAGGCCTTTTTACCTAAAGAAGAGTTAACAAAAACTTCGGTAAGATTTTCTTTTTCAAAACTAACAACAAAAGAAGATATAGAAATAACTATAAAAAATCTAAAAATCTTAA
>CAZZPG010000021.1:7809-17064 GCA_964655975.1 uncultured Flavobacteriaceae bacterium | reverse complement strand
AACAAAAGATATAAAAAATTGTGTTTTGTTTTAAAAAAAAGAATAAAAAATGAAATTATTTTATTTGAAGTGTATTTTGGGTTAGGTTTTTATATTCTATACGGTGCTTAAATATTTGTAATGAGGTAAATAATGCTTCTTTAAATGATGTTGAATTTGCTATTCCTTTTCCTGCTATATCAAATCCTGTTCCATGGTCTGGAGAGGTTCTAATTTTAGATAATCCTGCAGTGTAATTTACGCCATTACCAAAAGAGAGGGCTTTAAAAGGCGCCAATCCTTGATCATGATACATTGCTAAAATGCCATCAAATTGCTTGTAGGTTTTAGAGCCAAAAAAACCATCTGCAGCATATGGTCCAAAGACTAATTTGCCTGTCTTTTTAATTTCTGCAATGGTTGGTCTAATAATTTCATCATCTTCTTTACCTATAACTCCTTTGTCTCCACAATGAGGGTTTAATCCTAAAACGGCTATTTTTGGTTTATTAATGCCAAAATCTACTGTAAGAGATTGGTGCATTGTTGCTACTTTTTGTTTGATAATCTCTGGCGTAATGCTTTCGGCTACTTTTGAAATAGGGATATGACCTGTTATTAAACCGATACGTAATTGATCTGCCATTAAAATCATTAAACTTTTTCCGTCTAAATGTTCTTCTAAGTACTCTGTATGTCCAGGAAAGTTAAAACTGTCTGATTGTATATTTTCTTTGTTGATTGGTGCTGTTAAAAGTGTGTCTATTTCGCCCTTTTTTAATGAATCAACAGCCACAGAAAGAGATTTTAATGCGTACTTGCCAGATTGTTTTGTAGGTATTCCTATAGAAATAGGAGCTTCTTCTCTCCAAACAGTAACTAAATTCATTTTTCCATGAATTATCTGTTTTGTAGATGGTATTCCATAAACATTATTTGTAAGGTTTAGTGCTTTTTTATGGTAAGAAATTACTTTTGCTGCACCAAATAAAACAGGAGTACAAAAATCAAACATTCTTTTATCTTTAAATGTTTTTAAGATGACCTCAATACCAATTCCGTTGATATCTCCTATTGAAATTCCTACAATAATTTTATTTGATTTTTCCATTAATTACGTCTAATTATTATTAAATTTGATAACCTTTACAAAGGTGTAAAAATAACAAATATTTAATAGCATAAAATATGTTTACAGGAATAATTGAAACTTTAGGAGTAATTACAGATTTAAAAAGTGAGAATGAGAATATTCATATCACCATAAAAAGTAAGTTTACTAATGAGTTAAAAGTAGACCAAAGTATAGCGCACAATGGTGTTTGTTTAACAATTGTACGTATTATTAATGATTTATATACCGTAACAGCTATAAAAGAAACTTTAGATAAAACTAATTTTAGAGAGTTAAAAGTGGGTGATTCTATAAATTTAGAACGTGCGATGAAATTAGAAGAAAGGCTAGATGGACATATTGTACAAGGACACGTGGATGAAATAGGAATTTGCACATCTGTAAAAGATGAAGAAGGAAGTACTTTCTTTACTTTTTCTTATCTTTCTAAAAAAAATAATATTACCATAGAGAAAGGCTCTATTACTGTAAATGGGGTAAGTTTGACTGTTGTAAATTCTAAAAAAAGTGAATTTGGTGTTGCTATTATACCTTACACTCTAGAAAACACATCATTTAAAACTCTTACAAAAGGAGATAAAGTAAATCTTGAATTTGATGTAATAGGAAAGTACGTAAGTAGGTTGATGAATCTTTAGTGATTCTTTTTTAATTTTTTAACACCAAAAAATAGCCCTGAAATTACTAAAAATAATATCCCTTCATCAATAGGTAAACCAGGCGGAGGAGGAGGTGGAATGGGGGGTGGAAGTACCTGAGCATCTACTACAAATACTAATAAAACGGTAATTAAAGGTAGTATTATGTTCTTTATTTTTTTCATTAACGATAGATACTTCAAAATAAAATCAGTTTGTAAGAAAAAAACATAATTATCAAACAAAAAATAGTGGACCCAGAAGGGCTCGAACCTTCGACCACCTGATTATGAGTCAGGTGCTCTAACCAACTGAGCTATGGGTCCTTTTTAAATTGGAAAGCAAAGGTAATACTATTTTTAAATATTACCAACTACATTTTGTACTTAAACCTCTCTGCCCATTAAATTAATTCCGAAAGAAATCAAGTTTTTTTTATTTTTTGATGAAATAGATAGACTTTTTAATGTATCAAAGGCTTTTTGGGTATATGTTTCTATTTCTTGTTTAATAAAATTTGGAATATCTAAGGATGTAAAAATATGTGTAACTTCTTTTATTTTATCAGAATTTTTTTCTAATTTTTGATTGTAAAGAGTTAAAAGTATTTTTTTATCTTTATTAGAAGCTAATTCTAAAGCTTTTAAATATAGAATTGTTTTTTTATTTTCAATAATATCACCACCAATTTGCTTTCCAAAGGTTCTAGCATCTCCAAATGTGTCTAAAAAATCGTCTTGTAATTGAAAGGCAATTCCTAAATTTAATCCGTATTTATAAATTAAATCTGCTTCTTTTTCAGGTGCTTTTGCTACAATGGCTCCCATTTTTAATGCGGTTGCTACCAAGACAGATGTTTTTAAACGAATCATATTTATATACTCATCAATAGTAACATTGTTTTTGGTTTCAAAATCTATATCTAATTGTTGCCCGTCACAAACTTCTAATGCAGTTTTGCTAAATAATTTTGCCAATTTTTGAAAAATAACAGGCTCATAATTTTCAAAATATTGATATGCTAAAATTAACATTGCATCACCAGAGAGAATACCTGTGCTTAGATTCCATTTTTTATGAACTGTCTTTTTACCACGCCTTATAGGTGCATCATCCATAATATCATCGTGTATTAGGGTAAAATTATGAAAGGTTTCTACAGCCAAAGCTGCGGGTAATGCTTCTGTATAATTATCAGAAAAAATATCTGCGACCATTAATGTTAAAACAGGTCTAATACGTTTTCCGCCCAATTGTAAAATATAATTTATAGGTGTGTAAAGATTTTTAGGTTCTTTTATAATATTTTGAGAATGTAAATAATCTAAAAATGCTGTTTGATAAATAGAAATATCCAATATTGAAGTTTTTGGCAAAAATAAGGCAATCATTTTTCTTATTTCAAAAAAAACAAAAAACTTTGGAAACTTTTTTTGTTTCTAAAGTTTCCGTTTGTATATTTGCACTCATATTATTATGAGGACTAAAATCATAGAAAAATCAAGAGAATTATTTTTAACCTATGGGTTTAAAAGTGTTACAATGGATGAAATTGCTACTAGTTTAGGAATCTCTAAAAAGACATTGTATGTTCATTTTAAAAATAAAACAGCATTAGTAAAAGAAATTACATTAACAATTATTGAGTATATAACTAACGGAATTAATCAAATTTGTGTGAAGGAGGAGAATCCTATTAAAGAAATTTTTGAAATTAAAAGTTTTGTGATGGAATATTTAAAAAATGAAAAATCTGCACCTCAGTATCAGCTACAAAAATATTACCCAAGTATTTATGCAACTTTAAAGAAAAAACAATTTGAGTTGATGGAGGATTGTGTGAAAGAAAATTTAAGAAAAGGTATTCGTTTAAGTTTATACAGAAAAAATATTAGTATAGAGTTTGCTTCAAGGATTTATTTTCATGGTGTTGTGGGTGTAAAAGATAGAGATTTATTTCCGCTAAATCATTTTTCATCAACAGAATTAATGAGTTATTATTTAGAATATCATCTTAGGGGAATCTGCTCTAATAAAGGAATTGAATTTTTAGAAAATCAATTAAAACAGCATTATTAAAAATGAAAAAGTACTATTATATACTATTGCTCCTGTTTTTGGTAAAAAATATAACTGCCCAAGAAAAAGAAATAAAATTTTCTATGGATGAAGCAATTAATTACGCAATAAAAAACAATTACAATGTAAAAATCGCCATTAATAATATTATGGCAGCTAAAAAAAGAAAGTGGGAAACTACTACTATTGGTTTGCCCCAAATAAATGCAAAAATAGATTACCAAAATTGGTTAAAGCAACAAGTTTCTTTGTTACCTGCAGAAATTACAGGTGGTGTATCAGGTACGTTTATACCTATAAAATTTGGGACAAAACAAAATGTAAAAGCATCAATAACACTAACACAGTTAATTTTTGATGGTTCTTATTTAGTAGGTTTACAATCTGCAAAAACGTATTTAAAAATATCTAATCTTGCCAAAGAGAAAACCAAATTACGTATTAAAGAAGCGGTTATAAATGCCTACGGGAATGTGCTGGTTGCCATTAAAAGCATTGAAATTTTAGAAAAAAACAAAGCAATTTTAGAAAAAAATTTAAACGATGTTAAAAAGATTTATGAAAACGGATTTAACGAAGAAGAAGATATCGAGCAATTACAAATTACCTTAGGAAATCTTAATAGTCAGCTAAATAGAATAAAAAGGCTTAAAAAAATTGGACTAAAAATGTTGAACATCGTTTTAGGGAACTCTATAAACACTTTGTTGATATTAACAGATACCTTAGATTCTTTAATTACAGAAAATGTAGATTTAAACCTAATTACTAAAAGTTTTAAGTTAGAGAGTCATATTGATTATAAAATTGCAACCAATGATAGAGAAGGTAGGCGTTTGTTAATGCGATTAGAACAAAGTAAGGCCTTACCAAGTGTAAGAGCATTTGTAAATTATGGAACAGCAGGAAATTCTAATACCTTTTCTTTCTTAAAAAGTTCTCAAAAATGGTACAATTCTTCTTTGATGGGCATCAGTTTAAATATCCCTATTTTTAGTAGTTTAAGAAGAAGTTCTAAAACGGCTCAAGCAAAAATAACTTTAGAAAATGCCGATATTTTGTTAGAAGAAACTAAAGAAAAACTCAATTTGGCAGTAGTTTCAGCAAAAAGCGATTACCAATTTGCTATTGAACAATATGAAACTGCAAAACAAAATCTATCCTTGGCAGAACGTATTGAAAAAAAGCAGCAAATTAAGTTTTTTGAAGGGATTTCTACCAGCTTTAATTTAAGTCAAGCACAAAATCAACTCTATACACAACAGCAAAATTACGTGCAATCTATGTTGGCTGTTATTGCTAAAAAAGCAGCTTTAGAAGACGCATTAAACATTCCAATTAAATAAAATCATCAGCAATGAAATATATATATATCATACTTATTAGTGCCCTTATTTTAGTTTCTTGTGGTAAGAAAAAAACGGTTTCTGTAGAAGAATTAGTTTCTAACGGAACTTTACCAGAGTTAAGAGCAAAAAAGGAAGAAGTAACATCAACATTAGAAAAAATTAGTAAAAAATTAGCTTCTTTAAATACTGCTATTGCAAAATTAGACACGGTAAAAAGAGTTCCTTTAATTACCACAATTATAGTAAAGGAAACGGTTTTTAATCATCATATAGAATTACAAGGAAGTGTAAAAACTAAACAGAATATTTTGGTATATCCAGAAATGCGAGGAATTTTAAAAAGGATTTATGTAAAAGAAGGGCAACATGTAGTAAAAGGGCAATTATTAGCAATGATTGATGATAGTGGATTGAGCCAAAGATTAGCACAAGTAAAAACCTCTACAGCATTGGCAAAAACAACTTTTGAACGTCAAAAGCGTTTGTGGAATCAAAAAATAGGTTCTGAAATACAATTTTTGCAAGCAAAAACAAATTATGAAACCCAAGTAAGTGCCGTAAAACAATTGCAAAAACAAGTAGCTAAATCTTTAGTTAGAGCCCCTTTTACAGGGGTTATAGATGATGTAATTAAAGAACCAGGAACGGTAATTTCTGGTGGATTTGGTTCTGAGATTTTTAGAATTGTAAACCTCAAAAATATGTACATAGAGGCAGAAGTACCCGAAAATTATATAACGAGTATTCGTAAAGGGAAAAAAGTAGAAGTGTATTTTCCTGTACTCGGGAAAAGGATAGAAACAATAGTAAGGCAGGTAGGAAGTTTTATTAATCCTGCAAATAGATCTTTTAAAATAGAGATAGGAGTTCCTAATAAAGATGGTAATATTAAACCCAATTTAACTGCAAAATTAAAAATTAACGATTATACAAATTCAAAGGCTATATTAATTCCACAAAGTATCATATCCGAAGATGGTAAAGGGCAACAATATGTGTACTCTATCATAAAGAAAGAAGGAAACTATGCTGTTGCCAAAAAAACAACAATTACCACAGGAAAAACACAAGGAAATGTTATAGAGGTATTGACTCATCTTTCTAACAACTCAGAAATAGTAAGTGAGGGAGCGAGAAGTGTAAATGAAGGGCAAAAAGTAGCCATTAAAAATTAGTATTCCAATGGATAAAAATCAACAAATAGACAAAGATTTTAAACTTTCTTCGTGGGCAATTAAAAACAAAACGACTATTTATGTTTTAATGGTTTTAATTTTTTTCTATGGTATTGCTGCTTATTTTAGTATGCCAAGAGAAAATTTTCCTGAAATAAAAGAAACAAAAATTTACATTAGTTCTGTGTATCCAGGAAACACCGCAGAAGATATAGAAAAATTAATTACAGACCCTTTAGAAGACAAACTAAAATCTGTAAGTAATGTGGTAAAAGTAACCTCTACATCACAAGAAGATTTTTCTATGATTATTGTAGAGTTTGATGAGCATCTTACTGTAGAACAAGCAAAACAAAAGGTAAAAGACGAGATAGATACAGAAACTTCTAGTGAAGATTGGCCAACATTTAATAATGCCAAAATAGAACCCAATGTGTTTTCTTTGAGTTTGTCTGAAGAGTTTCCGATACTTAATATTAATCTCTCTGGAGATTACCCCGTGCATAAACTAAAAGAATTTGCAGAAATTCTTCAAAATGAAATAGAAGACTTATCAGAAATTAAGAAAGCAGACATTAGAGGGGCTCAAGATAAAGAAGTAGAAATTGCTGTAGATATTTATAAAATGATGGCAGCAAAAGTAAGTTTTACAGACATTATTAATGCTATTAATAGAGGTAATGTAACCATGTCTGCAGGAAATTTTATAACCAGCGGACAAAGACGTACCATAAGAGTACTTGGTGAAATTGAAAAGCCATCTGACCTAGAAAATTTTGTGATTAAAGCAGAAAAAGGAAATCCTATTTATTTAAAAAATATTGCAAACATAACCTTTAAAGATAAAGAAAAAACAACTTATGCAAGAGATTTTGGGGAGTCTGGTGTAATGATAGATGTTAAAAAGCGTGCAGGAAGAAATATGGTTGAAGCTGCTAATAAAATACACAAATTAGTAGAAAAAGCTAAAAAAAATATTTTTCCAACCGATTTAAAAGTTACTGTTACCAATGATCAATCTACAAAAACCATTGGGCAGGTAGATGATTTGGTAAACAATATTATTTTCGGAATTTTACTGGTAGTTACCGTACTTATGTTTTTCTTAGGGTTTAAAAATGCCCTATTTGTGGGGTTTGCCATCCCAATGTCTATGTTCATGTCATTACTCATCTTAAATGCTTTAGGATATACCTTAAACACTATGGTCTTATTTGGTCTTATTATGGGGCTTGGTATGTTGGTAGATAACGGAATAGTAGTGGTAGAAAATGTATATAGATTGATGGATAAAGAAGGCTTAACCCGATTAGAAGCCGCTAAAAAAGGAATTAGCGAAATTGCTTATCCAATTATTATTTCTACAGCAACCACAGTAGCAGCATTTATACCCTTGGGTATGTGGCCAGGGATTATGGGAGAATTTATGATTCTATTACCCATTACTTTATCAACCGTTTTAGGATCTTCATTATTTGTTGCTATCTTTTTTAACTCTGTATTGGTTTCACAATTTATGAGCATTGAAGATAAAGATATGCCTATCAAAAAAATTATTTTTACCACCGTTATTATGGCAATTTTAGGAATTATTGTCATTATTTTTGGAGGAAGTTACAAAGGTTTAGGAGTTTTAATGGTATTTACAGCAATTATGCTATGGGTGTATAGATTAGTGTTGCGTAAAATGGCAAACCACTTTCAAACCAAAGTACTAACCCGTTTAGAAAATTGGTACGAAAGACAATTAAGAAGAGCTTTAACAGGATGGACATCCTATGTGCTAACCTTTGTAACTTTTGTTTTATTAATTGCATCATTTATGGCTTTTGGATGGTCTGTAGGAGCACAAAGAACAAAAATAGAATTTTTCCCAGACAATAAGCCCAATCAAATAATTGTATATATCGAATATCCTGAAGGAACAGATATAGAAAAAACCAATACTATCACCAAAAAAATAGAACAAAAAGTATTTTCTGTTATTAATGATGATGAATATATAGATGGAAATTATAATTTCCTAGTAGAAAATGCAGTATCTCAAATAGGTGAAGGAGCAGGAGACCCTAGAGTAGATATGGGTTCTTCCTCTAAAATGCCACACAAAGGAAAAATTACTGTTTCTATGAGAGACTATAAAGACAGAAGAGGAAAAGATACCGAAATTTTACGTCAAAAAGTTCAAAAATCATTGGTAGGTATTTATCCAGGAGTCTTAATTTCTGTAGAAAAAGATAAAAATGGACCACCAACAGGAGCCCCAATTAATATAGAATTACAAGGAGAAGATTATAAAGAATTGATTGCCACTGCAGAAAAAATGAGAGACTATATCAATACCAAAAACATCTTAGGAATAGACGAATTAAAAATAGATGTAAATAGAGATAAACCAGGGATGCAAGTGCTTGTTGATAGAAAAAAAGCAGGAGAATTAGGTGTTAGCATCGGTCAAGTAGGACAACAATTACGAAACTCTATTTTTGGAGCAAAAGCAGGAATTTATAAAGAAAATGGAGAAGATTATGATATTTATATCCGTTTTAACAAAGAAGATAGGTATAATAAAAGTGCTATTTTTAATCAGAAAATAATTTTTAGAGATCAATCTAGTGGACAAATAAAAGAAGTACCCGTTGCTGCCATTGCAAAACAAAACAACAATTCAGGGTTTAGTGCCATTAAACACAAAAATATTAAAAGAGTAGTAACCGTTTACTCTGCCCTTAGCCCAGGAGAAACGGATGCAGGAGCTGTTGTAACAAGAATTCAACGAGAAATGGAAGCCTTTAAAGACTTACCTAGGGGAGTAAAGATAGACTATACAGGTCAAATTGAAGAACAAAACAAACAAATGAAATTTTTATAAAAACAATAGACTCAGTATCCAAAATTAG
>CAZZPG010000021.1:0-7799 GCA_964655975.1 uncultured Flavobacteriaceae bacterium | reverse complement strand
ATTTTTGGTTGGTGCCTTTTTTACAGGATTGGCTTTAATCTTTTTTATCCTAATTTTTCAATTCAATTCCGTTTCAAAACCAGGTATTATTATGTTGGCAATTTTCTTGAGTTTTATTGGGGTTTTTGGAGGATTGGTTATCTCTGGAGCACCTTTTGTAATTATGATGACTATGGTAGGTATTATTTCTTTAGCAGGTATTGTAGTAAATAACGGAGTGGTTCTTTTAGATTATGCTCAACTTTTAATTGATAGAAAAAAGAGAGAACAAGACCTTTTAAAAGAAGATTATTTAAGCACAAAAGATTTATTTGAAAGTATTGTAACTGCAGGAAAAGCACGTTTACGACCAGTATTATTAACAGCAATTACCACTATTTTAGGATTAATTCCTTTGGCAATAGGATTAAATATAAACTTCTTTACACTTTTTAGCGAGTTTAATGCCCATGCGTATTTAGGAGGAGATAATGTTGTGTTTTGGGGACCCTTAGCAAAAACTGTTATTTACGGATTATTTATTGCTACTTTTTTAACCCTAATTGTAGTACCCATTTTATTTTTTTTAATTACCAAATTTAAAATGTGGTTAAAAGTAAAATTTGTATAAAATTACCAAAAAGACTACTTTATTAAAAAAAGTAGCCCAATAAATTAAAAATGGATAAACTTATAGATCATTTTGGAAGACAAATCACTTACGTGCGGTTGGCAATTACAGATCGTTGTAACTTACGTTGTCAATATTGTATGCCTGCTCAAGGACTAGACATTGTTGCACGTAAAAAATTACTTACCTATAAAGAAATGTACAGAATTATACGGATACTTACAGAACTTGGTGTAAATAAAGTACGTTTAACAGGAGGAGAACCTTTTGTTCGGAAAGATTTTATGCCTTTTTTAGAAATGTTGTCATTTAATGATTTGCTAGAAGACATTAATATTACCACAAATGGTGTGCTAATTTCTAATCATATAAAAGCTTTAGAACAATTAAAAAAAGTAAAAAATATTAATTTAAGTATAGATAGCCTTCAGCCAGATAAATTTAATCAAATTACACGTAGAAAAGTATTTAATAAAGTATATAAAACCTTAGAATTATTAGAAAAAAGTCGCCTACACTTAAAATTAAATATCGTTATTCAACCTGATGTGAATACCAATGAAATTATTGACTTTGTAGCACTAACTAAAAACAAAAATATTGCCGTAAGGTTTATTGAAGAAATGCCTTTTAATGGTAAAGGAGAAAGAAAAATAACAGAAGTTTGGGATTTTAAAAAAATTTTAGAAAAAATACAAACACAGTTTAACATAACCCCCATTGTTTCAGAAAAATCATCAACATCACGTAATTTTTCTATTGATAACCATCAAGGAACCGTAGGGATAATTCCTGCATTTACAAGAACCATTTGTGGTGATTGCAACAGAATAAGAATAACATCAACAGGAATGCTTAAAAACTGTTTATTTGATGATGGTGTTTTTAACTTACGAGATTTTTTAAGAAACGGAGCAAGTAATGATGCCTTAAAAAACATATTTTTATCCATCGTAAAAGAAAAACCAAAAAATGGTTTTATAGCAGAGGCAAACAGAAAAGAAGGAGGAATATCTGAGAGTATGAGTACCATTGGAGGGTAAAAAAAGAACCAATTTGATAATTTGAAAGTGAGTTTAACCAAATAAACGATTAAACAAATCAATAAAATTTATATGATTACAGTAGAAAACGCATTAGAAAGTATTTTAAAAACTACTCAAAATTTTGGAGTAGAAGAAATTCCGTTTATACAAAGTGTGGGTAGAGTTTTAAAAGAAGATATTCTTGCCGATAGAGATTTCCCGCCATTTAATAGAGTTTCTATGGATGGAATTTGTGTAGATTTTAATGAATTTAACCACGGAAGAAGAAGTTTTAAAATAGAAAATATTCAACCCGCAGGTAGCAAGCAATTAGTGCTAAAAAATAAGCAAAATTGTTTAGAAGTAATGACGGGTGCTGTGTTGCCAAAAAACGCATCAGCAGTTATACGGTATGAAGATGTACATATAAAAAATGGTGTAGCAACCATTACAATTGATGAAATTAGAGAACGTCAAAACATACATAACCAAGCAAAAGACAATAGTATTAATGATGTATTAATTACAAAAAATACATTAATTTCTACTGCAGAAATTGGTGTGTTGGCAACCGTTGGAAAAGCAACAGTAAAAGTTGCCAAACAACCCAAAATAATAATTATTTCTACAGGTGATGAGTTGGTAGAAGTAACAGAAACCCCCTTAAATTACCAAATAAGACGTAGCAATGTATATACATTAGTTTCTCTATTAGAAGAATTAAAAATTACTGTAAAAACGGCTCATATTACTGATGATAAACCTCTTTTAAAAGAAAAAATAAAACAGTTTTTACGAGATTTTGATGTATTGCTTTTTAGTGGTGCAGTAAGCAAAGGGAAATTTGATTTTTTACCCGAAGTTTTAGAAGAATTAGGAGTTGTAAAGCAATTTCATAGAGTAGCACAACGCCCAGGAAAACCCTTTTGGTTTGGACGCTCATTATCTTTTGGTACAGACCAGCAGATTAGAAAAGAAACAACCATTTTTGCTTTCCCAGGAAACCCAATTTCTACCCTTGTAAATTGTTTGGTGTATTTTTATCCATGGTATTTTAAAGCGATTGGTATAAAAAAAGAAACTCAAACGGCAGTATTGGCTAAAGATGTATCTTTTAAACCCAATCTTACCTATTTTTTACAAGTACAATTAGAAAATAAAAATGGGCAATTAGTAGCCTCTCCTGTCAAAGGAAACGGTTCTGGTGATTTAGTAAGTTTAGTAAAAACAGATGGATTTATTCTGTTACCACAAGGAAAAACTGAATTTAAAAAAGGAGAAATTTTTACAGTTATTCAATATAGAAATTAGTAAAATTTCATGAATATTACAAAAAATATTATTTTAGAAGGTAAACATCACAAACCTATTTTGGTTGATGTTTTTTACCAAGAAAACCATACACCAAAACCAATACTTATTTTTTGCCACGGATACAAAGGATACAAAGATTGGGGTGCGTGGAATGAAATGGCAAAAATATTTGCTCAAAAAGGATTCTTTTTTGTAAAATTTAACTTTTCCTATAATGGAGGTACTGTAAAGCAACCCATAGATTTTCCAGACTTAGAGGCTTTCGGGAACAATAATTTTATCAAAGAGTTAGATGATTTTAACACTGTTATTAACTGGATAACCTCATTAAAAGAATATAAAAAAGAATTAGATATTCAACAATTATTTTTGATGGGACACAGTAGAGGTGGTGGTATTGTAACTATAAAAGCAGCAGAAGATGTACGTGTAAAAAAGGTAATTTCTTTAGCAGGAGTAAGCGATTATAAAAGTAGGTTTCCTACAGGAGAAATTCTAAAAAAATGGGAACAAGAAGGGGTTATTTATATACAAAATGAACGTACAAAACAACAAATGCCTCATTTTTATCAATTTTACACCAATTTTATAGAAAATGAAGAGCGTTTAACCATAAAAAACGCTGTAGCAAACTTAAAAATTCCTTTATTAATTATTCATGGAGATAAAGACCCTACAGTTTTGATTGATGAGGCCAAAAACCTACATCAATGGTGTCTTAAAAGTACATTAGCAATCATAAAAGATGCAAACCATGGTTTTGGCACACAACACCCTTGGAAAGGAAAACAATTATCAGAAGATTTAGAAAAGGCAGTAGATTACTGTGTCCAGTTTTTAAAGAAATCATAAAACCTTTTTATTACTTTTGATAGATGGAACTTCAACCACCTTTTCGTAAAATTATTCATATAGATATGGATGCTTTTTATGCATCGGTAGAACAGTTAGATAATCCGAGTTTACGAGGAAAACCTATTGTCGTTGGAGGTGATGGAAAAAGAGGTGTTATTGCTGCGGCAAGTTATGAGGCACGTAAGTTTGGAATTCATTCTGCTATGAGCGGTATGTTGGCAAAAAAACGTTGTACACATCTTATTTTTTTACCAGCTCGTTTTGATAGGTATAAAGAAATATCGCAAAAAATTAGAACTATTTTTTATGATTATACTCATTTGGTTGAGCCTCTTTCTTTAGATGAAGCTTATTTAGATGTCACACAAAATAAAAAAGGGAATCTATCTGCAAGCATTATTGCACAAGAAATTAGACAACGCATTTTTGATGAATTAGGATTACGAGCATCTGCAGGAATTTCTATCAATAAATTTGTAGCAAAGATAGCCTCAGATATTAATAAACCTAACGGGCAAAAAACCATCAATCCAGAAGAGGTAATTCCGTTTTTAGAAAATTTACCCATTAATAAATTTTATGGTGTTGGTAAAGTAACTGCTGCAAAAATGAATAAAAATGGTATTTTCTATGGAAGAGATGTCAAGCAAAGAACAGTAGCAGAACTTACCAAATTATTTGGTAAATCTGGGGCACATTATTACCAAATTGTGAGAGGAATTCACAACAGTGAAGTAAAACCAAACCGTATTAGAAAATCTATTGCTGCAGAACGTACATTTTTAGAAAACATTTCATCAGAAATTTTTATGATGGAGCGTTTAGAACTCATCGGAGATGAACTGGAGCGAAGAATGATAACATCGAATACCAAAGGAAAAACGATTACCTTAAAAATAAAATACAGTAATTTTACTCAGCAAACACGTAGTAAAACTGTGCAACATTTTATACAAACCAAAGCAGATTTTATGCCCATTATAAAAGAATTGTTATTTCAAGAAACATTTAAAAATTCTGTACGTTTACTTGGTATTTCT
The DNA here is from genome assembly GCA_964655975.1 of uncultured Flavobacteriaceae bacterium. Taxonomy (GTDB): domain Bacteria; phylum Bacteroidota; class Bacteroidia; order Flavobacteriales; family Flavobacteriaceae; genus Polaribacter. The sequence goes on along the minus strand of CAZZPG010000021.1, from coordinate 2,955 downwards.
TTTGGGAATTTAGATACTGAAAAAAAAGTACCTGTTTGGGTGCAATTAAAATTTGATTTTTAGAGAATTAAATATAAAATAAGAACTCTATAATCTCCATAAAAACCCTTGTAATATAAAATAAAAATTGACTTTTTTTAATTACTTGCCCAAACTCATAAATCATCTATCTTTGCAAACCCAAAGAGGATAGAATACGACGTATGAAGAACATTAGAAATTTTTGCATTATTGCTCATATAGATCACGGTAAAAGTACTTTAGCAGATAGGTTACTAGACTATACTGGAGCAGTAACTGAAAGAGAAAAAAAAGCACAATTATTAGATAATATGGATTTAGAGCGCGAGCGAGGTATTACCATAAAATCTCACGCCATACAAATGGATTATACTTTTGAAGGTGAAGATTATATTTTAAACTTAATTGATACACCAGGTCATGTAGATTTTTCTTACGAGGTTTCTCGTTCTATCGCTGCTTGTGAAGGAGCTTTACTTATTGTAGATGCTGCTCAAAGTATACAGGCGCAAACTATATCTAACTTGTATTTAGCCTTAGAAAATGATTTAGAAATTATACCAGTATTAAATAAAGTAGATTTACCTAGTGCCAACCCAGAAGAAGTAACCGATGATATTGTAGATTTATTGGGCTGTAATCCTGAGGAAGTAATTCATGCAAGTGGAAAAACAGGTTTTGGGGTAAACAACATTTTAAAAGCAATTATTGACCATATTCCTGCACCAAAAGGAAATCCAGAAGCACCATTACAAGCGTTAATTTTTGATTCTGTGTACAATTCTTATCGAGGAATTGAAACCTATTTTAGAGTATTAAATGGAGAAATTAAAAAAGGACAACGTATTAAATTTATGGCAACCGATAATGAGTATTTTGTTGATGAAGTAGGTACTTTAAAACTAGAACAAGTTGTAAAAAAATCTGTAAAAACAGGTGATGTTGGTTACTTAATTACAGGTATTAAAACAGCAAAAGAAGTAAAAGTAGGAGATACAATTACAGATGCTACAAACCCAACGACAGAAACTATAGATGGTTTTGAAGATGTAAAACCGATGGTGTTTGCAGGTATTTATCCTGTAGATACAGAAGATTATGAAGAATTGCGTTACTCTATGGAAAAATTGCAATTAAATGATGCTTCTTTAGTTTTTCAACCAGAAAGCTCTGCTGCTTTAGGTTTTGGTTTTAGATGTGGATTTTTAGGAATGCTACATATGGAAATTATACAGGAGCGTTTAGAGAGAGAGTTTAATATGACGGTAATTACCACCGTACCTAATGTGTCTTACCACGCATATACTAGAAAAAAACCAAATGAAATAGTTATTTTAAACAATCCAACAGACTTACCAGACCCATCTCGTTTAGATAGGGTAGAAGAGCCTTTTATTAAAGCCGCTATCATTACAAAGTCTGATTTTGTAGGGCAAGTAATGTCGCTTTGTATAGAAAAAAGAGGTTTAATTACCAATCAAACTTATTTGACCACAGAACGTGTTGAATTAACTTTTGAAATGCCGTTGGCAGAAATTGTATTTGATTTTTATGATCGATTAAAAACCGTTTCTAAAGGATACGCTTCTTTTGATTATCATCCTATCGGGATGCGAAAATCTAAATTAGTACGTGTAGATATTTTATTAAATGGGCAACCTGTAGATGCTCTTTCTGCGTTGTTACATGCAGATAATGCTTATTCTATTGGTAAAAAAATTGTAGAAAAATTAAAGCAATTAATACCAAGGCAACAGTTTGATATTCCTATTCAAGCAGCAATTGGAGCAAAAATTATTGCTAGAGAAACTACCAAAGCGTTGCGTAAAGATGTAACTGCAAAATGTTATGGAGGAGATATTTCTAGAAAACGGAAACTGTTAGAAAAACAAAAGAAAGGTAAAAAACGTATGCGCCAAGTAGGGAATGTAGAAATTCCTCAAGAAGCTTTTATGGCAGTGTTAAAGTTGAATGATTAGCAACTCTATTAATACAATATCAGGCTTATAAAATTTGTTAGGTCTTTTTTATTTCAAAAATCGATTGTACCAGCTTTCTGTAATAGGTACTTCCCAATAGTTTTCTAATTCTTCTTTGGTTTGCACTAAATTATCAAACACAATAGTTTTTTCTGATACCGATTTATTTTTTAATAATTTTTTAAACTCTTTTAACTCTTTGTACTGCACGTAATTACCTTGTTTAAAGCAAACATTCATTTTATCTAGCAATTCTACTTCATAATCTTGTTGTAATTGTAAAATAAAAGTAACTTGTTCGTTTATTTCTGCACTGGTTAAAGGAGATTTCTTATCATCAGCAAGAAAAATAATAAATCTATTGTACAAAAATTGATATGAAGTTTTAAAGTTTTCATTATCAGACTTCCATCGATTAATAAAAGATTGAATTTTGGTGTTTAAGCCATCAATTTCATCAGTGTAAAATTTTCTACTACTAGGGTAAATCCAAACTTTGGATGAGTCTGCTATATTTTTATAATCTACAAACATTTTATAAGGATATAGAAAGCAGAAAACCTACATAGAGAGGGTGATTTTTGTTGTATTAATAGCATATTTTTAGGGGAGGTATAGTTGAGAATGTGTTTGAATAAGCTTATATGGAATCAAATTTTTTATCTTTTAAGGCTTGTAAATGAGTAATCATGTCTTTGGTTATTGTGGCTAAATTGTACGAGTGTTTCCAATTCCAATCTATTCTTGCTTGAGTATCATTTATAGATTGTGGCCAGCTATCTGCAATTTTTTGTCTAAAATCTGGGGCATATGTAATTGTAAAGTCTAGAATATGCTTTTTAATTTCATTCGCAATTTCTTTAGGTGTAAAGCTAATAGCGGCTAAATTATATGATGTTCTTATTTTTATATCCTTTTTTTCTGCTTGCATTATTTGAGTGGTTGCTTTGATAGC
>CAZZPG010000020.1:14583-17225 GCA_964655975.1 uncultured Flavobacteriaceae bacterium | reverse complement strand
ATTTGGTAGTTCTCTTATAAAGTTTAGTATATCTTGACCTTTAAATTCTTCCATATCATTATATTTAAAGGTACAAAATACGAAGTTTATATTAATAAGTCCATAAATTGTTGTTAAAAAAATTTACAAAACCAACACATCCTAAAAATTGTAAAAAGTATAAGTATCTTTGTCGCTTAAAATATTTAAAATTATGTATCCAGAAGAATTAGTAAAACCAATGCGTGACGAATTAACAAATGCTGGTTTTAAAGCTTTATATACTACTGATGATGTTGATAACGCATTGGCAAAAAAAGGAACAACTTTAGTTATGGTAAACTCTGTGTGTGGTTGTGCGGCAGGAACTGCAAGACCTGGAGCTATCGCTTCTTTACAACACGATAAAATACCAGATAATTTAACTACTGTTTTTGCAGGTGTAGAAACTGAATCTACCCAAAAAGCACGTGAATATATGGTGCCTTTTCCTCCTTCATCTCCTTCTATTGCTTTGTTTAAAGATGGTAACTTGGTGCATATGCTAGAGCGCCATCATATTGAAGGAAGGTCTGCAGAAGCTATTTCTGTAAATTTAGCAAGTGCTTATGAAGAGTTTTGTTAGACATCTATCCTAATTTTTCCTTAAAAAAAAGACTTTTTAAATCTCTTCTTCCATCTTCCAAAGGGTAAGAAACCTTTTAAATAGAGGGAAGAAATTTTAAAGTAAATAATCCGTTTGAGTTCTTTCTAAAAACAATCAATAGTTTTTTGCTATCAAAAAAATAAATTTCATAGATAAAAACGATTAAAACTAGTCTAAAAAGACGTGTTTTAATGGGTTTTAACTTTTTTGATGAGTAGTTACGTTACTTTAACGAAAAAATGCTTACACCTATCTGTATTGCGTTTTTTTGTTTTTTTAAGAAAAATCTGCCTTTCTCTTGTTTAAGAAAGCTGTTGTTCCTTCTTTAAAATCATCTGTACCAAAACAATCTCCAAATTCTTTAATTTCTATTTTGAATCCGTTTACACTATTTTGATAATTTGCATTTACTGCACTTATAGCTGCCGCAATTGCCATGGATGAATTTCGTATAATTTTACTGGCTATTTTCTCTGCTAATGGTAAAAGTTCTTCTTGTGTTACTACGTAATTTACCAAGCCCCAATCTTTGGCATCTTCAGCAGAAATCATCCCTGCGGTTATAATCATTTCCATGGCTTTTCCTTTGCCTACCAATTGTGGTAAACGTTGTGTGCCTCCGTACCCAGGAATTACTCCTAAGGAAACTTCTGGCAATCCCATTTTTGCGTTTTCTGAAGCAATTCTAAAATGACACGCCATTGCTAATTCTAAACCACCCCCCAAAGCAAAACCGTTTACCAAAGCAATTACTGGGGTAGATAAGTTTGCAATAAAATTGAACAGTATTTCTTGCCCGTTTCTTGCAAGTTCAGCGCCTTCATTTACTGAAAAATGAGCAAATTCAGCAATATCTGCACCTGCTACAAATGCTTTATCTCCACTCCCTGTAATAAAAATTACTTTTACAGAAGTATCATCTTCTAAAGCCTCAAAAACAGTGTTTAACTCTAAAATTGTTACTCCATTTAAAGCGTTTAATTTTTTAGGTCTGTTTATGGTGATTGTAGCAATTCCGTTACTGCTTGATACCAGTATGTTGTTAAAATTCATATATTATGTTTTAGGTAAAATTAGGGTAAAAACAGAGCCAATTCCTTCTTTAGATGTAAAAGAAATAGTACCATCATACGCTTCTATTATATTTTTTATCATGGGTAATCCTAAACCCATTCCACTAGATTTTGTAGTAAATTTTGGTTCAAAAACCATTTTTTTATCTTCTTCTTTAATTCCTTTTCCGTTGTCTGAAACTATAATTTTTATACTATTTTTTTCTGATGAAACTTTGACTTCTATCAATGGGTTTTCTACATTTTCTAAAGCTTGAATAGCATTTTTTACCAAGTTAGTCACCACTCTAATTAGTTGGGTTTTATCTAAATTGGCAAAAATTTTACCTTCTGTAGGTATGTAATGAATAAACTCTTTATTAAAAATATCTATTGCCAATTTAACCACCTCTACCACTTCTAATTTTTCTCTTTTTTGTGTGGGCATTTTTGCAAAATCAGAAAAAGCCGAAGCAATAGAACTCATAACGTCTATTTGCTGAATTAAAGTCTGACTATATTCTGCCAATTTTTCTTTGATATTTTCATCGGATGGATTAAATCTACGCTCAAAACTTTGTACCGTTAATCTCATCGGGGTAAGTGGGTTTTTAATTTCGTGAGCTACTTGTTTTGCCATCTCTCTCCATGCTTGTTCTCGTTCACTTTTAGCTAATTTTATAGCACTTTCTTGCAACTCATCAATCATACTATTATATGCTTTTACCAAAACGTTTATCTCTTTACTGGCAGATTCTAAGGTAATTTTTTCGTTTTGTTTATTTAATCTTGTTTGATGTATTTTATCAGAAATTGTTTTGATAGAGCGTGTAATATAACTCGATAAAAAATATGCTAAAGCAATAGCAATAGCAAACATTAATAAATATACGACTCCAAGGCGTGTCATAAATTCTCTTAATTCTTTTGCATTGGGTAGTGTGGGGACAGGTGTTAATTGTGCA
>CAZZPG010000020.1:0-14573 GCA_964655975.1 uncultured Flavobacteriaceae bacterium | reverse complement strand
CTTTTTCTTGTACTCTATTACTTTGGGTAATTTGCAGTTCTAAAATGCCTATTCTCTTAAACTTAGCATCATTTATATAGGTATAAGAAGATTGGTAGATAATGCCGTTTTCTTGTCTTGATGTTAAAATTCTATGGTTAGAACTTTTAGACAAACCTTGTAATGTTTTTTTTGATATTGGTGTATTATCTTGCTTTTCAAAGGCACTTGCAATAGAGGATTTTTGTAAGTTACCACTCATATCATACATAGAAATATTTAGGTTGTGTATTACCGATATTTCATAAATCAATTCTTTAAAAATTTTTGATAAATTTTGAGTGTTTACAAGGTATGTTGTCTTTTTTAGCTCAATTTCTAGATGTTGCTTTGTGGCTTGTTCTTTACGCCCAAAACGTTTTATATTGTACTCTTTGGTTTGCTCATTGTTTTGATAAATGGTTACTGCAACAATTAATATTGATGCCAATAAAACCAAGAGTATCATTACCAAAAAAATACGGATTCTAAGCGATATGTTTTTAAAATTTATCAATCTTTTTTAAGTGACAAGGTAAGTAATTTTATTATTTTACAGCAATAATATCATAAATATTGGTGGCAATTAGAGTCTAAAAAAATCTCTTAAAAAGGGGTTACTCTTTTTATGGATATAGCTCCTTTTAAAAAAGGGTGCTTTATTATTTGTTCTCAACTTCGCTTGAACAGGCTTTTCTTACAATAATTTTTTGTAATAACCCGTTACTCCCCTTTTAACAAAAAGTAATTCTTTTTACCCCGTTGTAATAGTACATATTTGTCTGCAATTAAATTTTCTTTAGTTATAGAAAATCCTTCTTGTACTTTTTCTTTGTTTACAGAAATTGAGTTTTCTTTTAACGCTCTACGTACCTCGCTATTTGATTTTAAAAAGTTAGTTTTTGATGCAAAAGCATCTACAATATCCAATCCGTTTACAATATCTTCTTTAGAAATAGTTGCTTGTGGCACACCATCAAACACATCTAAAAAAGTTTGTTCATCTAAGGTTTTTAAATCCTCTTCAGTAGATTTTCCGAAGAGAATATTAGAGGCTTTAATAGCATTTTCATATGCTTCTTTTCCGTGGGTCATCACAGTTACTTCTTCGCCAATTTTCTTTTGTAACAAACGCAAATGAGGGGCTTCTTTGTGTTGTGCTATTAAATCATCAATAGTTGCTTTGTCTAAAAATGTAAAGATTTTTATGTATTTTTCTGCATCAACATCCGAAGCGTTTAACCAATATTGGTAAAATTTATAGGGCGATGTTCTTGTTGCATCTAACCATACATTGCCTCCTTCGGTTTTTCCAAATTTTGTACCGTCTGCTTTGGTTACCAACGGTACGGTAATGGCATAGGCTTTACCACGTGCTTTTCTACGGATAAGTTCTGTACCTGTGGTAATATTTCCCCATTGGTCTGAGCCTCCCATCTGCAACATACAGTTTTTTTCTTTGTACAGATGATAAAAATCGTATCCTTGAAATAATTGATAGGTAAACTCGGTAAAACTCATCCCTACCGATGATTCTGAGCTTAATCGTTTCTTAACAGAATCTTTAGCCATCATATAATTTACGGTGATGTGCTTTCCTGTATCTCGCACAAAATTGATGAGCGAAATGTCTTTCATCCAATCGTAATTGTTTACTAATTCGGCTTTGTTTTCTGAGGCATCATCAAAATCTAAAAAACGCTCTAATTGTGCTTTTACCCCTGCTATATTTTTAGCCAACGTAGCCTCATCTAACAAATTACGTTCTGCCGATTTTCCACTTGGGTCTCCTACCATTCCTGTTGCACCACCAATTAACGCAATTGGGTTATGACCAGCCAATTGAAAGTGTTTTAAGATAAAAATCTGTACCAAACTACCAATGTGTAAAGAATCTGCCGTGGGGTCAAAACCGATATAACCAACCGTTTTATGGTTTAATAAATATTGCTCGGTTTCTGGCATAATATCGTGCAACAATCCTCGCCAACGTAGTTCTTCTACAAAATTTTTCATTTTTATGATGATTTAATTTCTAGCAACAAAGATACTTTTAAACTTAAAAAAAGTAGATGTTTGTGATAAAAAAATATAGATTGGCTTAATAATTGTTATTTTTGTTTTCAAATTATTTTTACAATGAAAAAATTAATTCTTTATACAGCCCTTTTATCACTTATTTTTATTACTGGTTGTAAAGTTACCAAGCAAAAATTATCTACCTCAAAAAATAGTCAAACCTATGTTTTTAAAAACACAGATTATACAACTCTTACTCATTTCTATATTGCAGAAAGCGATGTAATTACAGCTTTTTATGGGGAATATACCGATGAAACAGGTGTTATTTACAACACGCAATTAAGTAGTAACCATTTTGATTATAGAAGTTATGCACTTAATCTAATAAAAAAAATAGTAGTATATAAAGGGATAAAAAATAATAAAAAATTAGTAGCAAAAATTGTTATTCATTACAAAGAAAATTTTACAGATGAGATAGGATATCTTACTGGGGTTTCTCATATTAAAAAAGAAGAATATAATATAGAAAATAATCCTATAAAAAGTTTTATTGTTAAATTTGACGAAGTAAAACTAATTGACTTACAGTTTATTTTACAAGACCAAAAAAATAATTTTAAAGACTTTAAAAATCCGTTAACTACTGTAATCAACACAAATGTACAAAAAACTGTATATACAGTATCTCTAGATGATAGAATTACTGGTTTTTTTGTAAAGTCTGGCAAAGTAATAGATGCCGTTGTTGCAAATTATACTGGTGATAATGTGTACTACATACGCCAAACAATGGCAGTTGGTGGTAAAGGAGGTTCTCTAACCCAATTTTTGGTATCTGGTTTAGAAAAAGTAGAAGTGTATAAAGGTATTTATAAAGGAAAAGAAATTATTGTAAAATTACTGTTTTATTATGAAAATGGGTACATAAAATCTGCGGGTTCTACTAAAAAAATCAAACACTTAAAAAAGAAAACATACAATATAAAATATGCCTACATAAAAGGGTTTAAAGCAACTGGAGATGGTACTTACGTAACAGAATTTTCTTTAGTAATTGGAGAAAAACCATTTTTATCAAACAAAAGAACCACCTATTTTGCTACAGATGCAGTAGATTCTTTTATATTTTATAGAGGTTGGGTAGTAAACGGAATAGGCACTTCTGATAAAAACCCATACGGATTTTCTGAATCTTCTAAATTTATAGGTGCCAGAAGAGGTGTAAAAGAAAAAATACACACAAAAAATTTGGTAAAAATAACTGTATATCAAGGGCTTTTTGAAGCTGAAAATGTAGTTACAAATATCGATTTTTTGTATAAAGATGGCACAAAAAAATCGCTAATCCCTTTTAAAAAAATAAAATACTCTAAAGTAAAAGAATACAATGTAAAAGATAAAGAGATACGCTATACAGCTATTGAAAGGTTTGGGCGTTTCTTAAATTATTTTATAGTTAATTAATATGATTTTAGTTACTGGCGGAACAGGTTTGGTAGGAGCACATTTATTGTATCATTTAACACAAGAAAATGATACTATAAGAGCTATTTATCGTTCAAAAAACAAGCTAGAAAAAGTTAAAAAAATCTTTTCTTTTTATACGGATGATGTAGCTACTTCTTTTAATAAAATCGAGTGGATACACGCAGATATTACCGATGTGCCTTCAATGATTCCTGTTTTTAAAGAGGTAGCGTATATATACCATTGTGCAGCGTTAATTTCTTTTGACCCAAAAGATTATTTAGAAATGCGTCAAGTAAATATTTACGGAACTGCAAATATTGTAAACCTTTCTATTGATGCTAAGGTTAAAAAACTCTGTTTTGTAAGCTCTATTGCCACCATTGGTGATGCTATAAATGAGCAACCCATTACCGAAGAAAATGAACGAAACGAACAAACTAAAAACTACGGATATTCCATTACCAAATTTGGTGCAGAAATGGAAGTTTGGAGAGCATCACAAGAAGGTATTGAAGTGGTAATTGTAAATCCTGGAGTAATTTTAGGGGGTGGTTTTTTTGAAACTGGTTCTGGTACGTTATTTACAAAAATAAATAATAACCTCCCTTTTTATACCGAAGGAATTACGGGCTTTGTTGGTGTAGAAGATGTAGTAAAAGCAATGATTGGGTTAATGGATTCTCATATTAAAAATAAACGTTTTATTTTGGTATCTGAAAACAAATCGTTTAAAAATATTTTCTTTGCTATAGCCGATGAATTTGGCAAAAAAAGACCTTCTATAAAAATAGGAAAATGGGTTACATCACTTATTTGGCAATTGAATTGGATACTTACTCTTCTTACAAGAAAAACCCCTTTTTTAACCAAACAATCGGCAAAATCTGCACATTCTAAGACCTTTTATTCATCAGAAAAAATAAAAAAACAACTTGGTTTTCAATTTACACCAATCAATAAAGTCATAAAAAAAACCTGTAAACAATTTACTCTTCAATAATTTTTAAAGATTCTTCGTTTTTTATAGAGCCTTTTACATTTCTTTTTTCTTTCCTTAATAAAATTTCTTCCTCCGTTTTTAAAGTATCTAACTCTATTTCCTTTTTATACATTCTCTTTTTTTTTACTCTTAATGAAAATAAAGAATCTTTTAACTTCTTTTCTCCCTTATATTTACTTTGTAAGGTTTCTAACGTTAGTTGTACTTGCTTAAAAATTTCTTGATATTCTTCTATATTAGACATGTAATATACATTACTTTTTTGAAAACGAACACTGTCTATTTTGTAAGTATCGTACACCAAAGGCATATAGTTTATTTTACGTTGTAGTTTTTTATTTTTTTTATTTTTAGCAGATGTAGCTATCATCATATCTGTTAATAAAGAAACCATTGTGTCTTTAGGAATTAAGTCTTTGGGTTCTTTGTAAATAGTATTACTAGAACAAGAAAATCCTAAAAAAATTACTAAAATTACTGTAATTTTTTTTATCATTATTATCTATTAAATGTTATTCTTTTACCTTTAATATCCTCATTAAAAACACCTTCATTATACATTAAATTTCCATTAACAAATGTATGGGTTATGGTAGAAGAAAATTTAATTCCATTAAAAGGAGACCACCCACATTTATATAAAATGGTGTCTTTTGTAACTGTTTGCTCTTTGTTTATATCTATTAGAACTAAATCTGCATAAAAACCTTCTTTAATAAACCCTCTTTTTTCTATTTGATAAATTTTTGCAGGGTTATGACACATTTTTTCTACTGCTTTTTCAATAGAAATTACCTTTTCTTTTACCTTTTCTAAAATAGCTAATAAGGCATGTTGTACTAGTGGCCCTCCACTTGGTGCTTTTGTATATACATTGTCTTTTTCTTCTTTGGTGTGTGGTGCATGATCTGTAGCTATAATATCTATTCTATCGTCTAATAAAGCCTCCCACAGCCCTTTTTTATCTTTTGCTGATTTTACAGCAGGATTCCATTTAATTAATGTTCCTTTTTTATCATAATCATCATCTGTAAACCACAAATGATGTACACAAACCTCTGCCGTAATTTGTTTTTCTTCTAACGGAATATCATTTCTAAATAAATGGGTTTCTTTTTCTGTTGATAAATGAAAAACGTGTAATCTTGCTCCTGTTTTTTTTGCCAAAACAATTGCTTTTGATGATGATAAATAACACGCCTCTTCACTTCTAATAATTGGATGATACTTTATAGGAATATCATCACCAAACTTCTTTTTATAGGTTTCTGTATTTTTTCTAATAGTTGCTTCATCTTCACAATGAACAGCAATGAGCATTTTTGTTGATGAAAATATTTTCTCAAGTACATCTTCATTATCTACCAACATATTTCCTGTAGATGAGCCTAAAAATAATTTAATGGCAGCAACTTTTTTAGGGTCTGTTTTTAATAATTCTTCTAAATTATCATTAGTGCCTCCAAACATAAACGAGTAATTTGCATACGATGTTTTTGCCGCTATTTTAAATTTTTCTTCTAGTAATTCTTGTGTAGTTGCTTGTGGTACGGTATTAGGCATTTCTATGAATGAGGTAATTCCTCCAGCAATTGCTGCTTTACTTTCTGTAGCAATATTGGCTTTATGTGTAAGCCCTGGCTCTCTAAAATGCACTTGGTCATCTATAAAACCTGGTAGTAGGAGTTTGCCCTCTGCATTGATAATTGTAGTGTTTTTTGTAGGTTTTAAGTCTTTTCCAATTTTTGATATTAGCTCATTTTCAATCAAAACATCACCTTTAAAAATAGTGTTTTCATTAACTATTTGGGCATTTTTTATTAAATAGTTACTCATCGTATTCCTTTTAAACTCATTTTTATGACTCCAAAAACAGCTTCGTAAATAATACTTCCATCCATTTTAGATTTTCCTAAGGTTCTATCAGTAAAAATAACCGACACTTCTTTTATTTTAAATTTGTGTTTCCATGCTTTAAATTTCATTTCTATTTGAAAAGCATATCCTACAAATTTTATTTTTTCTAAATGTATGGTTTCTAACACTTTTCTTTTGTAACAAACAAAACCTGCAGTAGTATCATTTAGGGGAATTCTTGTAATAAACCGTACATATTTAGAGGCAAAATAAGAGAGTAACAATCGTTTCATATCCCAATTTACTACGTTTACTTGATTATTAACATACCTAGACCCTATAGAAACATCAAATCCATCTTTTTTACAGGCATTATATAGTTTAGGAACATCTTTTGGGTTGTGAGAAAAATCTGCATCCATTTGAATAATATACTCATAATTATACTGAAAAGCCCATTTAAAACCATGTATATATGCAGTTCCTAACCCCTGTTTTCCTTTCCTGTTTTCTAAAAAAAGATGTTTAGGAAACTCTGTTTGTAATTTGGTAATAATAGCTGCTGTTTTATCTGGTGAATTATCATCAACAACCAAAATATCAAACTTTTTTTCTAAAGAAAACACTGCTCTGATAATCTGTTCAATATTTTCTTTTTCGTTGTAAGTAGGGATAATAATTAATGCGTCTGACATTTATCTGAAAATTCTGTTTCAATAAAGGCAAATATACATCAATTAATTACTAAATTTGTGTTAAGTTTAAAGAACAAATGGAAGCAATACAACGAGAATTATCACATAACAACTGGGTTACTTTAGTACTTCTTTTTGCTTTTGGATTACTTTTTATATTAGAAATTTTAAGTAAAAAAAAACTAAAAGGGTATTTCTCTGCACTGTTTAACAAAGGTTTTTTAGAGTTAGAATTAGAAGAAACAAACACTACCTTTCCTCTTTTTCAAGGAGTCTTATTTTTGTTTTCTACAGTTGTTTTTGCTTTAATAGCATATTTTATAAATATTGAATATATTTCAAACCCATCAACTGGTTTTTTAACTTTTATAAAAATATATATATTTCTTTTTAGCTTTTTTACACTTAAAAGATTTCTTGAAGTTTTATTGGTTAAATTATTCTCTCTACAGATATATTTACAATTCTTTATTTTTTCTAAGAATAGTTATTTTTATACTATTTCTATTCTATCTTTTATACTATTAATTATTTATACTTTTGGTTTTAAAAACCCATTACTACTCGTTAGTTTTTTAGTTCTTATTTTTCTTGTAAAAACTACTATTCTAATAGTAAATAATAAAAACCTGATATTAAACCAGTTATTTTATTTTATTTTGTACCTTTGCACCCTTGAAATAGCACCGCTAATTCTTCTAATTAAAAGGATATTTTAACAAAAGTAAGCGAATATGAAAGTGAAAACTATTTTAGTTTCTCAACCCACACCCAAAAGAGAAACATCACCCTATTTTGATTTATCTAAAAAACAAAAAGTAAAAATTGATTTTCGTTGTTTTATACATATAGAAGGTGTTGAGGCCAAAGATGTTAGAGCTCAAAAAATTGATTTGCATAATTTTACTGCCATTATTCTTACCAGTAGAAATGCTGTAGATCACTTCTTTAGAATTGCAGAAGAAATGCGTTTTAAAGTACCAGATACTATGAAATATTTTTGTCAATCAGAAGCTGTTGCATACTACTTACAAAAATATGTAATATTTAGAAAACGTAGAATTTATATAGGAAAAAGAGCTTTTTCTGATATGGCAAAACTTTTAAAAAAACATAGTGATGAAACCTTTTTATTACCCTCTTCAGATAAATTAAAACCCTCTATCCCTGCAGAATTAGATAAATTAAAATTACATTGGACTAGAGCAAATTTGTACAAAACTGTAGTGAGTGATTTATCTGACTTAAAAAATGTTTTTTATGATGTTTTAGTCTTTTTTAGTCCATCTGGTATAGATTCTTTATATAAAAATTTCCCTGATTTTAAACAAAATAATACTAAAATTGCTGTTTTTGGTAATACAACTGTAAAAGCAGCAGAGGCTGCAGGATTAAATTGTGATATTGTTGTACCAACACCAGAAACACCATCTATGACAATGGCTTTAGAAAAATATATTAAAAACTCTAATAGTAAAAAATAATTTATTTTTTACTATTTATATATTTTAAACCGAGCAAAACTGCTCGGTTTTTTTTATACTTCAAATTAAAATACTTTTTATGACCACTTGGTCAATTAAAAAAGATTTCATATTTTTGACCAATCGTTTAGTCAAAAACTATATGGCACCAAAAACATCAGAACAATTCAAAGAAATACGTAAAGAGAGTCGCACCAAAATATTGGTTGCGGCTTTAGAACTTTTTGCCGTTGATGGCTATCACAATACATCAATAAGTAAAATTGCAAAACACGCAAGTATTTCTAAAGGTTTAATGTATAACTATTTTGAAAGCAAAGAAGACCTACTAAAAGACGTAGTTGTAATGTCTTTAGAGGATGGCTTACAAATGGTGGAACAGATGCAAGAGCAAATAATAAAAATGCATCCAAAAGAAATCTTACAATTTAGTATAGAAATATTCTTTAAAATGCTAAAAGAAAACAAAACTATGTGGAAACTTACCTTTTCTTTAGCAATGCAAATTACTAATATGCCACATATAACCGAAATGATTAGAAAAATATTTCAAAATGTATTAGTACAATTTGAAATGATTTTGAAAATAAATGGGTTTACTAATTATAAAACAGAGGCAAAACTTCTGGCTGCTCAATTAGACGGCATTTCTATGCACTACCTCATCTTTGAAAAAACCTATAATTTAGAAGAAATAAAAAATACCTTAATTAAAAAATACTGTAATGATAAAAAATAATCTCTTTCTTTTATTTTTATTGATAACCTCATCAATATACACACAAACAGCTACAGAAATTGTAGCAAAATCAGACCAAAAAGCTCGTGGAAAAACATCGTATGCAGAGGCTATCATAACCTCTGTTAGACCAAAATGGAGTAAAAAAATGAAAATGAAAATCTGGTCTAAAGAATCTGATTATAGTGTTTCTTTAGTAACATCACCTGCAAAAGAAAAAGGAAGTGTCTTTTTAAAACGGAAAACCGAAGTTTGGAACTACATTCCGTCTATAGAACGTACAATAAAACTACCTCCATCTATGATGATGCAAAACTGGATGGGAACAGATATGACTAATGATGATTTGGTAAAACAATCTTCTATTGTGGTAGATTATATACATCAAATTATTGGAGAAGAAACCATCATCAATTTAAACTGTTATAAAATTGAATTGACACCCAAAGAAAATGCTGCAGTAGTTTGGGGAAAAATTATAATGTGGATTGATAAAAAAGATTTTATGCAACTTAAAATTGAGTTTTATGATGAAGATAACTTTCTGATTAACAAACTTATTGCTTCTCATCCGAAGAAATTTGGAAATCGTACATTACCATCAAAAATAGACTATATTCCTGTTGAAAAAAAAGGAAACAAAACAGTTATTGAATACACAACTTGGATATTTAATTTAAAAATATCGGATACTTATTTTACATCTAGATATATGAAGAGGCTTCGTTGAAAGCCCATCTTCCGTCTTTCCAAAGGGAAGAAACTACAAAACGGTATGAAATAACATTAAAGTAAATCAATGAGTAATAAACCTATAAAAAACCAAAAGACTTTCTTTTAGAGAAGGATTTAGGATAGAAAAAACTATGATTTTAAAATTAGCTTGGAGAAATCTTTGGAGAAATAAAAAAAGGAGTATTATTACCATCTCATCCATAACTATTGCGATATTTTTAACAGTTTTTATGCGTTCTATGCAACTGGGAATGTATGATAATATGATTAAAAACGTGGTAGGCTCATACTCTGGATATGTACAAGTACACGCCAAAGGTTTTTGGGAAGAACAAAATTTAGACAATTCTTTAGTTTTAAACGATGCTCTTATCAACAAAACAAAAAATGTAATGGGTGTAAATAATGTAATTCCTCGTTTACAAACTTTTTCTTTAGGGGCTGATGATGAAATTAGTAAAGGGGTTTTTATTCAAGGTATAGAAATTGACAAAGAAAAGCTACTGGTAGATTGGAACAATAGACTTGTAAAAGGCACTCTCTTTTCTAACGAAAGTAAAGACATTATTTTAGCCAAAGGAGTGGCAAAATATTTTAAAAAATCGGTAGGGGATACACTCGTTTTTATCGGTCAAGGGTATCACGGAATGAGTGCTACGGGGAAATATAAAATCTGTGGAATTGTAGATATGAAAAATCCGAAAATTAACGATGTAAACGTATTTATGTCGCTAAAAAATACGCAAGAATACCTTTCTGCACCTAACAGAATTACTAATCTTGTGATTGATAAAAGCAAAGAAACATCCACAGAAATTACCTTACACAATTTACAAAAAACGTTAGACAAAAAGCAGTTTGAAGTAATGAGCTGGAAAACAATGTTGCCAGAATTAGAACAAACAATTCTTGCTGATAGCATTGGTGGAATCATCATGGTTTTTATCTTATATATGATTATTACCTTCGGTATTTTTGGTACGGTATTAATGATGACACAAGAACGTATTTACGAGTTAGGCGTGATGGTTTCTATAGGAATGAAAAAACTAAAATTGATAAAAATGTTGGTAGTAGAAACCTTGTTTTTAACCTTAATCGGTATTATTTCTGGTACTTTATTAGTAGCTCCGTTTATATTTTATTTTCATCAAAACCCAATAAATTTAGCAGGCGACCAAGCAGCAGTAATGGAAAAATTTGGCTTTGAAAGTACTGTTCCGTTGCTTACAAATTTTAGTATTCCGTTTACCCATGGATTAATTATTTTTTGTATTTCGTTTGTGATTACTATTTATCCTACAATAATCATTTTAAAACTAAATCCTGTAAAAGCAATGAAACGATGAAAACTCTCATAAAAATAGCGTGGAGAAACGTATGGAGAAACAAGTTAAGGAGTAGCTTAGTTATTCTCTCAATCATATTAGGTATTTGGGCAGGATTGTTCTTAATGGCAATGACATTGGGTTTAAATGAACAACGTATGAGTGGTGCTGTAGACACCTATTTATCGCACCTACAAATTCATAATAAACAATTTAAAGAAGACCAAAATATTCAGTTTTTTATTAAGGATAAAAGCCTTGTTATTAATCGTATAAAATCAACAAAAAACATAAAAGCCTACTCAGAAAGGATTGTAGTTACGGGTATGGTTGCTAACTCTAAAGGAGCAAAAGGAATTCAAGTATTAGGGATTCATCCAGCACAAGAAAAAAAAACAACTACAATTTCAAAACACTTAATATCAGGAGCTTATTTTACGAAATTTAAAAAAAATCCTGCAATTATTGGTCAAAAATTGGCTAAAAAACTCAATCTAAAAATTCGTTCTAAAATTGTGGTTACACTACAAGATATTGACGGAACTTTAACATCTGGTTTGTTTAGAATAGAAGGAATTTTTAAAACCAATAGTTCTGTTTTTGATGAAGGAACGTTGTTTGTAAAAGCTACCGATTTAGATAAAATTATTGGTATGAACGGCAGAGTACATGAAATAGCTATTTTAGGAAATTCTATCAATCAAATTAACCAAATAAAAGCAAGTTTATCTTCTAAAATCATTAAAAGCAGTATAGAAACTTGGGATGAAATTTCACCAGAATTAGGGTATGCCCAAAAAATGATGGGTTCTATGGTCTTTATTTTTATGGGGATTGTGCTTATTGCCTTAGCATTTAGTATCATTAACACAATGTTAATGGCAGTTTTAGAACGCAAAAAAGAACTCGGAATGTTAATGGCAGTAGGTCTTAACAAAAAAAGACTTTTTACAATGATTTCTTTAGAAACCCTTTTTATTGCATTGATAGCAACACCAATTGGAATGTTTTTATCTTACTTAACCATCGATTATTTTCACAGGTATGGTATCGATTTATCGGCAGTAGCTGCAGGTTTAGAGAGTTTAGGAATCGGGTCGAGAATTTATACCTATTTACCTCAAAATTTATACATCAGTATTACTGGAATGACCTTAGTAGTAGCTTTTTTAGCATCTGTTTTTCCTGCTAGAAGAGCGTTGAAATTAAAAATAAGCCCATCCTAACCTTTCCAAAAGGAAAGAATAAAAACAGTGTAAAATAATGTTTATACAAAAAAATAAAATAATGAATACAAACAATATAAAAGACCCTACATCAAAGGTCTTTCCTTTTGGAAAGGATTTAGGAGGAACTATTATTGAAACCAAGAATATCAGTAGAATTTATCATCAAGGAGATATCAAAGTAAAAGCCTTAAACGATGTTTCTATCAGTTTTAACCAAGGAGAATTTACTGCAATTATTGGCCCTTCTGGCTCAGGAAAAACAACTTTTTTAAATGCTGTTGGTGGATTAGATACCCCAACTTCTGGGCAAGTAATTATCAATAATACTGATATTACCAAGTTAAAAGAAAATGAATTGATAGATTTTAGATTGAACAATATCGGGTTTGTTTTTCAAGCCTACAATTTAATTCCTGTTTTAACAGCAAAAGAAAATGTGGAGTTTATTATGTTGATGCAAGAAAAATCGAAAAAAGAACGAGAAGAAAGAGCAGTAAAACTATTAACAGAAGTAGGTTTATCAACTCAAATTAACAGAAGACCCAATCAACTTTCTGGTGGACAACAACAACGGGTTGCTGTAGCAAGAGCCTTGGCGTCTAAACCAAAATTTGTGTTGGCAGATGAACCTACCGCAAACTTAGATAGCGTCTCTACAAACAATTTATTAGACATTATGCAAACGCTAAACAAAGAAGAAGGAATGACCTTTATTTTTAGTACTCACGACCAACGTGTTATTGACAGAGCTAACAGAATTATTACCTTAGAGGATGGGAAAGTTTTGTCTGATGTGATAATGTTTAATGAAGAGTAGCAAAATGATAATTCCGAACAACAAATTTAACTATTAAACCATTTGGTTATTGAAGTAAAAAAAAATGAAAAAACTACTTTATATACTATTTTTGTTTCTCTTCGGAAATCTTTTTTCACAAGAAGAAAGTCAGTTCTGGACATTTAAAGAAAATCTAACTATAAACGGCTATGTAAAATACTTACCGTCTTATTCTTTTTCAAAAGGAAGTTACTCTTTTATCAATCATTTGCTACACAACAGAATAAATATCAAGGCTTTTTTAGGAGAGAAATTTATGATAAACCTCGGGATTAGAAATCGGATTTTTGTAGGAGATTTTGTAAAAAAAACACCAAATTACGGAAAAAATATTGCTGTTGATGATGGGCAATTTGATTTGTCTTTTTTACTAATCAATTCAAAAACATTGGTGGCACACACTATTTTTGATAGAGCTTCCTTAGATTTTGCAAACAAAAATTGGCAAATTAGCATAGGAAGACAACGAATTAATTGGGGAATAAATTTTGCGTGGAACACCAATGATTTGTTTAATGCTTACAATATTATAAATTTTGATTATGAAGAAAAAGCAGGTTCAGATGCAATAAGAGTGCAACATTATTTTACCAATACAACCTTAGATGTTGCTTATAAGTTAGGAAATGGATTGGATAATTCTGTAATAGCTGTACTTTATAAGTTCAATAAACACAAATATGATTTTCAGTTTTTAGTAGCTAATTATTACAACGATATTGCTGTGGGAACAGGATGGGCAGGAAACATAAAAAGTGCAGGTTTTAAAGGAGAAGCTACTTTTTTTAGCAACAAAAAAACTCATAAAAAAGTAACAAGCATCTCTGCCTCTATTGATTATTTTTTTAAACAAGGAATGTACATCAATACTTCTATTTTATACACAAGTAATGGAGAAAGTACCTTTAATCCGTTAGTATTAAATTTTACCACAAGTACCTTATCAGCAAAAAAATTGATGCCTACAAAATATTCATATTTAGTACAAGTTGCCAATGAATTTAGTCCGAGATTTAAAGCTAATATCACCACTATTTACGGAGCAGGAATGGATATTTTGTTTGTAATGCCATCATTAGATTATGCTCTTAAAGAAAATTGGGATGTAAACCTTACAGGGCAATTTTTTTATGCACAACAACAAAATTCTTTTAA
>CAZZPG010000019.1:0-17605 GCA_964655975.1 uncultured Flavobacteriaceae bacterium | reverse complement strand
GACCCAAAAAATGTGGAAATTGATTTTATTGAAAGTAGAGTAACCGATCATTCTGGTATTGAAGCAATACATTGTTTGGTTAAAAAATATAAAACTGAAAAAATAAATATAACTTTAAAACATTTGAGTGAAGAGTGTAAAGTTTTACTATATAAATCAAGTACCATTTTTACAGGAATTATAGAAGAAGCTATTGATGACCCACGATATCATGTAGTAGCAAACCCTGAGGATTTTAAATAATTTTAATATTTGTAGTCAATTTTATAAGAAAATATAAAGAACAAAAAGAATTTTATTTTTTAGGTATGAAAAAAATTATCATCATCATTTTAATAACTATAATTGTAACTATTGGTTCTTATTTTGCCTTTATATATTATATTCCTTATAGTGTAGGTGTTCGTTCTGGAGAGTTAATTAAAATTAGTCATAAAGGAGTTTTAGTAAAAACTTGGGAAGGAGAAATTAGCCAAGGAATTTCTGGAGCTCAGATTTTTAAATTCTCTATAGAAGATAAAAATAAAGATGTAATTGAAGATTTAAAGAAATACCAAGGAAAATATGTAAAAGTAAACTATAAAGAACGCTTTAAAACTTTTTTTTGGTGGGGAGATACCAAATATTTTATCACTAAAGTAGCACAAGAAAACTCTCCCCATTTTAGAGAAATTACTACAAAAGAGTAAAAGTTAAGACAAATTTATTTTGATTGATTATTCTCTCTATTATAAGAAAAAACAACTTATAGTTAATTATTAAAACGAACAGACTAATTCGACTATTAATGCAAGAAATGGAGTTAATTAATAGCCTTTTATAGCATAAACTGTCACAAATAAAATGTATAATAGTCTTTTAAGAAACAAAACTATTTTTATAATGAAACCAATTTCATTTTTACTCTTTTTTTTAGCAGTATCTATAACTGCTCAAAAAACAATTAATGCATCAGATATTATGAGTGATATAAAAAAGGGTAAAAATATTTCTTACAAGAACATCACCATAGATGGTACTTTAGATTTTACGTTTATGGATGATGCATTACCAAACCTACCCAAAAGAAGAAGATGGTGGAATGGCAATGGAAGTAACGAAATAAAAAAACGTATTAATGTTGCCATTTCTTTTGAAAATTGCATTTTTACCGATAACGTTTTAGCATACATACCCGATGAGAGTGGCTATACCTTTACTGCCAGTTTTTATGACGATGTAACTTTTAAACACTGTACTTTTGAAAAAAAAGCAATGTTTAAATATTCTAAATTTGATAGAAAAGCTATCTTTAAAGAGACAAAATTTGAAGATGATAGCACATTTAAATATGCAGAATTTTACAGTGAGGTAACTTTTACCAACACCCTATTTAGCGAGGTTTCAACTTTTAAATTTGCGATATTTAAAAATAATGTATCCTTTGCAAATGCTACGTTTAAAGATTCTGCCATTTTTAAATACACTAAATTTAAAGAAGGAGTTTCATTTAGAAACACCCATTTTGAAGAAGACTTAAATTTAAAATATACTGTAGTAAGAGGCTCTTTTGATATTACTAATATGAAAGTTGGTTATGACATAGATTCTAAATACACCTCTATTAATGGAAAAAGTTTTAGCAAACACTTCCTAAATAATTAATAAAAAAACTATTTTTTTTTGATAGGTTACGTTTTAACTTTAATAACTTCTATATTATTTAGAATATTTTTTATTTATTAATTCTATATTCTATTGATTATCAATTATGTATAAAAATTTTTATAGTTTATCTCTTTAACTAGATACTACTATTTTTATCAATTTAAAAACACTTGTAAAATCAAACGATTTTTTATAATTTGCAAGTCATTCAAAATGTACCATATTTTATGCCGACAAAAATTACTCGATTATTTGACTTTCCTTATTATCAATTAGAAAAATATAATTTACAAAAAGCTTTTACTACAAAATATAATGGTAAATGGACCTCTATTTCTACTCAAGAATATATTGATAAATCTAATACAATTAGTAGAGGTTTATTAAAACTAGGAGTAAAGCCAAATGATAAAATTGCCATTATTTCTACAACAAACCGTACAGAGTGGAATATTTGTGATATTGGCATATTACAAATAGGAGCACAAAGTGTACCTATTTATCCAACAATTTCTAAAGAAGATTATGAGTATGTTTTAAACCATTCTGAAGCAATTTATTGTTTTATTTCTGATGATATTGTTTTAGAAAAATTAAATCAAATAAAAGACAATACTCAACTTAAAAAAATTTTTACATTTAATGATATTAAAGGAGAAAAAAGTTGGAAAGAAGTTTTAGAGCTTGGGAAAAACAAAAACAATCAAAATAAGGTTGAAGAAAGAAAAAATAATGTAACCCCAAACACTTTAGCAACAATAATTTACACCTCTGGTACTACAGGAAAACCTAAAGGAGTAATGCTTTCTCATAACAATATAGTTTCTAATGTACTAGCAAGTTACTTACGGTTTCCGTTTGAACCAAAGAAAGACATAGCTTTAAGTTTCTTACCTGTTTGCCATATTTTTGAACGTATGATTTTATATTTATACCAATATTGTGGTGTTTCTATTTACTTTGCTGAAGGAATAGACAAACTTATAGACAATGCCCAAGAAATAAAACCTACAGTAATGACAGCCGTACCACGTTTGTATGAAAAAATTTATGAAAAAATTTATGCAAAAGGTACTGAGCTATCAGGAATAAAAAAGAAACTATTCTTTTGGGCTATAAATTTAGGTTTAAAATATGAACCTTATGGAGCAAACGGATGGCTGTATGAAAAACAATTAAGTATTGCACGTAAACTTATTTTTTCTAAATGGCAAGCAGCATTAGGAGGCAATCTTAAAGTAATGGTTTCTGGTAGTGCAAAATTACAAGCAAGATTAACAAGAGTTTTTGCCGCAGCCAATATGCCTATTATGGAAGGATACGGTTTAACAGAAACATCACCAGTAGCAACTGTAAATGAAATGAAAAACAAAGGGTTTAAAATTGATACAGTTGGTAAAGTCATAAAAGATGTTGAAGTTAAAATAGCTGATGATGGAGAAATCTTAATAAAAGGCCCCAATGTAATGCTAGGATATTATAAAAATCCAAAAAAAACTGCAGAAGTACTTAAAGATGGTTATTTCTATACAGGAGATAAAGGAGAAATAGATACCGATGGATTTTTAAAAATAACAGGACGCAAAAAAGAAATGTTTAAAACCTCTGGTGGTAAATACGTTATTCCACCATTATTAGAAGGAGAATTAAAACAGTCTTTATTTATAGATCAAGTAATGGTTGTTGGTGAAGGAGAAAAAATGCCTGCAGCTATTATTCAACCAAATTTTAATTTTCTTAGAGAGTGGGCTAAAATCCATAACTTTAAATTAGGTTCAAATAAAGAAATAGCCTCTAACCCAAAAGTAATTGCTAGAATACAAAAAGAAGTAAATAAGTGTAATAAACATTTTGCTAAATGGGAAACTATCAAAAAATTTGAACTAACACCAGATGAATGGTCTATTGATGGAGGGCAATTAACACCTACTATGAAAATGAAACGAAAAATTATTAAACAAATTTATATAGATTTGTATGAAAATATGTACAGGGCATAAGCAATGAATATTGTTGATTTTAATTTATTTAATATCCTTTTTCTATAAAATGTATTGCCCTATAAAATAAGAGGGTAATTATATTTAAAGGAATAAAAAGCAAGGTTTAATTATAACTATCAGATAGATAATTGATTAAGTTGTTTTTTTAGTATTTATTAAATAGTAACAAAATTAAACCCTAATGGTAAAATGCTCTTTCTCTTGTTCTTTCCTAAAAAACACAATACCCAAATGATAGATGTCTATACTAACAGTAACTTTTGGATGCTGTTTAATTATATTCCAAGTTTTTTCCATTTCTTTACTCCAATGGATGTCATCAAAAATAAAAAAAGAATTGTTGTGTATAGTCTTTAAGCAAGTTTTAAAGTAGTGTAAAGTTGGTTTTTTTTGATGATTTCCATCAAAATAAATACAATCAAATTGTTTGTTTTTTGTTGATTTTGATAGCGTTTCTTTAAAATCACCAACAATTAAATTGATGTTTTTAAACTTAAAGAGATCAAATTGTTTTTGAGCAATTTTTGCTGTTTCTAGACATCCCTCTAAGGTAGTAATTTTTGTTTCTGAGTTTCCTATATAAAGAGCACAAGTGCCAATTCCTAAAGAAGTACCAATTTCTAAAATTGATGTTGATTTAAAATAATTAATTAAACGAATTAATATTTTTGCTTTTATATTTGAGATTCCTGCAACTTTAGCAATTTTAGAAACTTGACGAATGTTTGAGGTAAAAATTTTAGAGCCAGCACCAAAATCAGTTACCTGAATTTTTTTTTTATTGTTTATAATGGATTTTTTATAATCTAAAAAAAGATTTTTTTTTAGGGCTATTTTGTTATTAAAACATTTTGTTATCATATTATATACAAAAGGAGAATGTACACCGTATTTGTTTGTAGATTTTAGTAAAAAAATGAAATAAGTTTTTAGTTTAAAAAGCATCAATAAAAATAAATTAAGTACAAATTAAAAGAAAAATTATAGCATTCTCTAATTTAAAAATTATATTTGTAAATTAAATAAGATTATTTTTCAATGATTAAAAACATTTTTAAAGTATTTATATTTTTTTCTTTAGTTTCTTGTGTTCCTACAAAAAACATTGTTTACCTACAAGGAACCCCTCTTCTTCAAAAAGAAATTAAACGAATAAATAATAACCCGTACAGATTACAGGTAGATGATAATATAACTATTGATATAAAATCAGTTGATGAAAAATTGGTGGCAATGTTTCAAAAAAACAGAAGTAATTCTAATAGTTCATCAAGTGATACAAATGTGAATCAAATATATGGAAGTAGAGGGACATTTTTTTCTAGCTATAGAATAAATAATCATGGAAATATTAGGTTGCCAAAGTTAGGCGAGATAAATGTATTGGGTTATACAACTATAGAAGTTAGAAAAAAATTAGAAAAAGAATTTTTAAAATATTTTAAAAATAAAGAAGATATATTTATTACAGTAAAATTAGCAGGTATTAAATTTACTGTGATAGGAGAGGTTGCAAATCCTGGGCCAAAAGTAATTTACCAAAATAAATTACATATTATTGATGCTATAACAGTATCTGGAGATATAACCAATGTTGGAAATAGAAAAAAGGTAGAATTAATAAGAACAACTATTTCTGGACAAAAAAAATATTATATAGACTTAACACAAATAGAAGCTTTTCAATCTGAAATATTTTATATAAAACCTAATGACATTATTAATGTTTTACCTTTGCCTCAAAAAGCATTGGGTATAGGTACAACAGGTTTTCAGGCATTATCTACGGCTGTTTCTGTTTTGTCATTAGTTACATCATTAATTATTATTGCTAAAAATATATAATTCAATAATTATGAGTGATAATTTTTCATCATCTTTTAATAAACCACCATCTACTAAAGAAACATTAGATATTAAATTTTATGTATATAAAGTTTTTTCCTATTGGAAGTTATTTATAATAACAATAATACTTGCACTTATAGCTGCCAAGTTTATTAATGATTATCAACAAAGGTTATATAGTTTACATACAGTTGTATCTGTAAAAGAAAAAAACAATTCTTTATTCTCTTCAGGGACTAATATTGCTTTTAATTGGGGAGGGGCTAGTGATGAAATGGAAACTGTTAGGATTACCCTAAATTCTAGAACTCATAACGAAAAAGTTGTTAAAAGACTAAAATTTTATATAGATTATTTGGTAGATGGTAGATATAGATTAGAAGATGTATATGGTAAAACTCCTTTTGTAATTAATCTAGATACCTTAAAGCCTCAGCTGTTTGAAAAACTTATTACTGTAGAAACCATAGATTTTAATAGAGTAAAAATATCAGCAAATTTTAATAATTTAGAAACAAACAATCTTATTACTTATGCTAAAGATTCTATTTCTAATTTTTCTTTTAAATCTAATTTTTTTTCGAGATATTTTAGTTTTAATAAAAAAATTGTACTCCCTTTTTTTAATTTTACAATTATCACTAACAAGCCACTACCTATTGGAAAAAAATATTACATACGTTTTAATAGTTTTCAAGGAACTGTTAATGCCTATAAAAATGTAAGAGTAATTACTTTAACAAAAGCAGCCTCTCTTATAAAACTACAAATGACTGGTAGTAATAAAAATAGAATTGTAGATTATTTAAACACTACTGTAAAAATTTTAGAAGAAGATAAGCAAGAACAAAAAATTTTTTATGCAAAAAAGACAAAAAAATATATAGATACAGTATTAGCTCAGTCTTCAAAGACATTAGAAGATATTGAAAGAGAGATGAGTAATTATAAACAAAAACAAAATATCTATGATTTTTCTACAGAAGGAAGTGATATTTATACTGAAACACTTGGGTTAGAAAAACTAAGGATTGAAGTGTTAAAAAATATTGACTACCTAAATACCTTAGAAAAATATATAAAAACACACCATAAATACAATAAAAGCTCTATTCCAGCACCAGCACTTATCTCTGTTGCAGATAGTAAAATACAGAGAGAAATTGCAAATTTAATTAGTAAATCTGCCTTAAGAGAAACGTTAAGAAATACCGTTACAGATAATCATCCTGATATAAAAAAATTAGATAATGAAATTAAAATTACAAAAGATATTTTACTTGAAAATATTTTTACTCTAAGAGAATCATATCAAAGAGAAATTAGAGTAATTAAAAAAAGGTATATTAAGTATAACTCTAAACTTAAACAATTGCCCGTAAAGGAGCAAAAATTAATTAAATTTCAGAAGAGTTATGAAATGTCTGAATATAATTATAACTTATTAAAACAAAAAAGTTATGAAGCTGGTATTGCTATAGAGGCTAGTGTTTCTGATGTAAAAGTAATAGATTCTGCCTTAGATTTAGGTCAAAACCCTTACTATCCTCAAACACAATTTAATTATATTATAGCATTAATGTTGGGTATAATTTTCCCATTATTCTATATTATTATTAGAGAAATAATGGATAATAAAATTCATTCTGTAGAAGAAATAGAAAATAACTATGCCATACCTGTTTTAGGAATAATAGGTAAAAATACAACAACAAATAACTTAGTAGTTTTTGAAAAACCTAAATCTACCGTTGCAGAATCTTTTAGAACCATTCGTTCTAATATTAAATTTTTGTTTAAAAATAACCAAGATAATAAGGGAAAACTATTATTAATTACATCATCTATTAGTGGAGAAGGGAAAACAATGATCTCTATTAATATGGCATCAGTATTTGCATTGAGTGGAAAGAAAACAATTTTAGTAGGTTTAGACTTGCGCAAACCTAAAATATATGACGATTTTAATTTAACTAATGAAAATGGGATTGTTAATTATTTAATAAATCAAAAGAATTTTAATGATATTGTAAATAAAACTAAAATACCTCATTTAGATTTAATATTATCGGGTCCCATCCCTCCAAATCCATCAGAGTTATTATTAGGGAGTAATTTAGATAAATTAATTAATCAATTAAAAGATTCTTATGACTATGTAATTATTGATACCCCACCAGTAGGTTTAGTTTCAGATGCTTTAGAATTATTTAAATATACAGATGCAATTATTTATGTAATCCGTCAAAATTACTCAGAAAAAGGGATGATGAAAATTATAGACAATATGTACAAAAATAAAAAGATAACCAACATAAGTTATGTATTAAACGATTTTTCTATTAAAAGCAAATATGGCTATGGCTATGGTTATGGCTATGGTTACGGTAAATATAGTTATGGTTATCATGAAAATGATGAGCCAGAAAAGTGGTACTCTAGACTGCTAAACTTTGTGAAACCTAAAAAATGACAGGTTATTTTAAAGCCTAAAAATAGTAAAAGATTTTTTTTAAATTGATTATATTTCTGTATAAGTTCTTCAATAATTATAAGCAAAGAAGTTTCTAAAAAAAATAAAAACAAATAGAGGATACACAGGGAATTAAGGATAATCTCATATAAAAATCACTGTTAAAACAAGAGTTTCTTTTGTTTAGTCATTTTTTTTTCCATCAATAAAAATGGTATCAATTAAAGTATTTCCAAAACTGTAAGGAATAAACCCATAACTAGGGATTTCTTTTGTAATAATAAAATTTGCTTTTTTTCCTTTAGTTATACTTCCTACTTTAGAAGACAAATTCATAGCATAAGCACCATTAATTGTTGCAGCATTAATGGCTTCTTCTGGTGTCATTTTCATTTTTATACAAGCAGTAGCTACCACAAAATTCATATTTCCAGACGGTGTAGAACCAGGATTAAAGTCGGTTGCTAATGCTAATGCCAAACCTTTATCTATTATTTTTCTTGCAGGTGTGTACGGAATACTTAAAAAGTAAGAGCATGATGGTAAAGCAACAGCTATGGTTTTAGTATTTTGTAAAGATTTTAAATCATTATCATTCATAATTTCTAAATGATCTACGGATAAAGCTTTATGTTTAACACCAATTTGAATACCACCAATAGTAGTAAATTGATTTACATGTATTTTTGGTATTAATCCAATTTTTTTTGCTGCTATCAAAATTCTATCAGTATCTGTAATAGAAAAATAACCTGTTTCACAAAAAACATCTATAAAATCTGCTAAATTTTGGTTAGCTATTTGGGGTAACATTTCATTAATAATTAAGTTGATGTATCCATCTCTATTATCTTTATATTTTTGAGGAAAAGCATGAGCTCCTAAAAAAGTAGCCTTAATAGGAATGGTGTAATTTTTTTTTAATTTTTTTATAACCCTAAGCATTTTTAATTCTGCCTCTACAGTTAATCCATAACCCGATTTAATTTCAACAGCTCCCGTACCTAAAGAAATAATTTCTTCTAGCCTTTTTGAAGATTGCTTGTATAAATCTTCTTCAGAGGTTTGTTGTAACTTTTTTGCAGAATTTAAAATACCTCCACCATTTTTAGAAATATCTTCATAAGACAAACCATTAATTCTATCAATAAATTCTTGTTCTCTGTTACCAGCATAAACAATATGTGTGTGAGAATCGCACCAAGTTGGTAAAATCATTTTACCTGAAATATCAATTGTTTTATCTGCAGTAATATTAGAAATAGCACTCATCAAACCAAAATTAATAATTTTATCATCAGAAATTAATAAATAAGCATTCTTTAGGGTGGGTAAAATACTCATTTCTTTCCCAGAAACTTTTTTTATTGAAGAATCTCTAATTTGAATTAATTCTTTTATATTGATGAAAAGTGTAGTCATATTTTTTTAGACAATCTTATTGTTTTTTAACCCTTAATTTTATTACTTTTTTAGACATTTTTTTAACGTTACTAAAGACTCTTTTGTCTAACTTGTTAAAACGGAATGTGTCTTATGTATTACTTTAAACCACTGGTCATGTCTTCTGGTTTTACCCACTCATCATATTGTTCTGGAGTAACGTATCCTAAACGTACTGCTTCTTCTTTTAACGTTGTTCCGTTTGTATGTGCTGTATTAGCAATTTCAGCTGCTTTGTAATAGCCAATTTTAGTATTTAAAGCGGTAACTAGCATTAAAGAATTATTTACCAATTCTGTAATTCTTTTTTGGTTGGGGCTAATTCCTGTAGCACAATTTATATTAAAAGAGGTACAAGCATCACCAATTAATTGAGCAGATTGTAAAACATTAGCGGCCATCATTGGTTTAAAAACATTTAACTCATAATGTCCTTGAGTACCACCAATAGTAACGGCAACATCATTTCCCATTACTTGTGCACACACCATGGTTAATGCTTCTGCTTGGGTTGGGTTTACTTTTCCTGGCATAATAGAGCTACCAGGTTCATTGGCAGGAATTATAATTTCTCCAATTCCAGAACGAGGACCTGAAGCCATCATTCTAATATCATGAGCAATTTTATTTAAAGAAACTGCTAATTGTTTTAAAGAAGCGTGTGTTTCTACTAAGGCATCATGAGCTGCTAAAGCTTCAAACTTATTTTCTGCAGTAATAAAAGGCAACTCTGTAAATTTAGCAATGTATTTGGCAACCAAAACATCATATCCTTTAGGTGTATTTAAACCTGTACCAACGGCAGTACCTCCAAGAGCTAATTGACTTAAATGTGCTAATGAGTTGTTTAACGCTTTTAATCCGAAGGATAATTGAGAGGCATATCCAGAAAATTCTTGCCCTAAAGTTAGAGGAGTAGCATCCATTAAGTGTGTACGTCCAATTTTAACAATATCTTTAAATTCTTCTGATTTTTTTTGTAGCGTATCACGTAATTGAGTTACTCCAGGAATGGTAGTTTTTACAATTTTTTTATAAATAGCAATATGCATTCCTGTAGGGAAGGTATCGTTTGATGATTGCGATTTGTTTACATCATCATTTGGTTGAATAATTTTTTCATCTACACCAATGGTTCTTCCTGCATTCTTTTGAGCTTTGTTAGCAATTACCTCGTTTATATTCATGTTAGATTGCGTACCAGAACCTGTTTGCCAAATTACTAATGGAAATTGGTCATCTAATGTTCCTTCTAAAATTTCATCACAAACAGAGGCAATTAAATTTCTTTTTTCTTCAGCCAAAACGCCTAATTTTGTATTGGCATAGGCTGCAGCTTTTTTAAGATAAGCAAACCCTTCTATAATTTCATGAGGCATAGAAGCTGCTGCCCCAATTTTAAAGTTATTACGAGAACGTTCTGTTTGTGCTCCCCAATATTTGTCTGCGGGTACTTTTACCTTACCCATAGTGTCTTTTTCAATTCTATATTCCATAATTAGTGTGTTTTGTTGTGTGTTTTTTATTGATTTTTAGGTTAAGAAATCAACCTCAAATTTACAAAAACTATCAGAATTTAATAAACAATCTGATAAAAATAATATTGAAAATTATTTTATTTTATTTGGTGAAAATTGAAAATAAATAGTAATTTTGTAATATCATTAATTAATTGACGTAACAAATGTTAGATTTTTCAGAATTTTCAGGATTAGTTTTATTTATGTTTATTTTTACCGTAGGATTTTGGTTATTAATTTTCCTATTAACATTTGTAGTACCTTATTGGATTGGTGGAACAATTTGGGAAAATTGGAAGTTAAAAAAAGAAGCTAAAGAAGTTGCTGAAGGAAACTAAGTAGTTTTTTAAGATATAATAATAGAAAAGAGGTTCAAATATTTTAGAACCTCTTTTTTCTGTTTATATAATTTTGTTTATCTTTTCTGTGGGTCTTGCAATTACTGCTTTATTACCATTAATAATAATGGGTCTTTCTATTAGTTTTGGGTTTTCTACCATTGCTTTAATAATTTCTGTATCCGATAAGTCTTTTCCTTTGTAATTCTCTTTCCAAATTTTTTCTCCTTTTCTTACTAAATCGATAGGAGTATAGTTTAATTTTTTAAGAATTTCTTTGAGTTCTTTTTCTGTTGGTGTATCTTCTAAGTATTTAATTATTTTGAATTCTTGTCCTTTTTCTTCTAAAAAAGCAACGCCTAATCTAGATTTGCTACATCTGTTGTTGTGGTATATTTGTATCATTTTATAAATAGTTTATATGGTTTGTAATTTTTTTTAAACAGACTACTGTTTACTCTCATTCTGTCCATTTTTCATTAAATATGCTTTTAAAAACGGATTGATATTCCCATCCATCACAGCATCTACATTCCCAGTTTCGTGGGCTGTTCTTACATCTTTCACCAATTTATATGGGTGCATTACATAGTTTCTAATTTGGCTACCCCATTCGGTTTTTAGTTTATTTGCTTCTATACCTGCACGTGCTTCTTGCCTTTTTTGCAATTCAATTTCGTATAATTGCGATTTTAACATTTTTAAAGCCGTAGCTCTATTATCGTGTTGTGAACGAGAGTTAGAACAAGATATTTTAATGCCCGTTGGTTTGTGAGTTAATTGTACTTTTGTTTCTACTTTGTTTACATTTTGCCCACCTGCACCACTAGAACGTGCAGTAACAATTTCTATATCTGCAGGATTTGTATCAATTTCTATACTATCATCAGCCACAGGGTATACATAAACAGAACCAAAAGTTGTATGTCGTTTACCATTGCTATCAAAAGGAGATATTCGTACCAATCGGTGTACTCCATTTTCGCCTTTTAACCAACCAAAAGCATAATCACCATCAAACTCTAACGTAACTGTTTTTGCACCTGTAACATCACCTTTTTGGTAGTTGAGTGTTTTTATTTTAAAACCTTGTTTTTCTGCCCACATTACGTACATTCGCATCAGCATTTCTACCCAATCACAACTTTCTGTTCCTCCAGCACCTGCAGTAATTTGTATAACAGCACTTAGGTTATCACCTTCTTCAGAAAGCATATTTTTAAATTCTAATTCTTCTAAAAAAGAGCTTGTTTTTTTGTATTGTTCAATAACTTCTTCTTCTTCAACTTCTTTTTCTTTGTAGAATTCATAAAGTACAGTTAAATCGTCATTTAGAGAAATAACGGCAGTATAATCTTCTACCCATTTTTTTTTTAAGCGTAAAGATTTTAAAAGTATTTCTGCTTCTTTTGGGTTGTTCCAAAAATCTGGACTCCCTGTTTTTTCTTCTTCATTGCTGATTTCTATTAATTTCTTGTCTATATCAAGATAGCTTTTTAACTTGCCAATTCGTTCAGAAATATTTTTTAACTGTTCTAATGTTATCATAAAACAAAAATACACTTTCAAATTAAAATATACATTAATGGAAATAAATTTAATAAGTGATACAGTTACCAAACCCACAAAAGGAATGTTAGAAGCAATGATGCAAGCTAAAGTTGGTGATGATGTGTTTAAATCTGACCCAACTGTTAATGCTCTACAAGAAAAAGTGGCAACATTGTTTGGTATGGAAGATGCCTTATTTTTTCCTTCTGGTACAATGGCAAATCAAGTAGCTATAAAGTTACACACCCACTCAGGAGAACAATTAATTTGCGATAAATGGGCACACGTTTATAATTTTGAAGGTGGTGGTGTTGCAGCAAATTCTGGGGTGTCATCTATATTGATTGATGGAGAAAGGGGGATGTTTAAAGTTTCTCAATTAGAAGGATTTGTAAATGATCCAAATAATATTCATTTGCCTACTACAACTTTGGTGTGTATAGAAAATACTACAAATAAAGGAGGAGGAGCTTGTTGGGATTTTGAAGAACTAAAAAAAATAAAACAATTTTGCACAAAAAATGAGTTGTCATATCATTTAGATGGCGCTCGTTTATTTAATGCGTTGGTTGCTAAAAAGGAAACTCCTAAACAATATGGAGAATTATTTGATACTATTTCTATTTGTTTTTCTAAAGGTTTAGGAGCTCCTGTTGGCTCTATCCTATTAGGAACAAAAGTAAGTATTAAAAAAGCATTACGTATTAGAAAAATGTTTGGTGGTGCAATGAGGCAAGTAGGTTTTTTAGCAGCAGCAGCAATTTACGCATTAGATAATCATATAGATCGATTAGCAGAAGACCATGCAAAAGCTAAAAAAATAGGAGAGGTATTAGCCACGTGTTCTTATGTAAAAAAAGTAGAACACATTGAAACTAATATTGTTATTTTTAATTTGAATGATACTCTTAATGATACAGATTTTATCAACCAATTAAAAGAAAAAAATATCTTAATTGTATCTATGGGAAATAGGAAATTAAGAATGGTTACTCACTTAAATTTTACTAATCAAATGCTAGAGAAACTTATTTTTGAGTTAAAAGCTATTTAAAAAACGAAGTATTAAACGTTAAAACGGATAACTTAAATTAAGTGTCTTTATTCATTATTTAGCGTAATTTATACTTAATGAGTCGTAAGATTTACATTTCATCCTAAAAAAAGAACAACTTGGTAGTTTTTAATTTTTAAAAAAGGCAATCATTTGCACATTTGCAGTATAATTTATTAATAAAATAATGAAAAACCTAGATGTAAATTAGCTAATTATTAATAAAATTATAAAAATGAAGAAAATCAAAAAAGAGATATATCAGGCAAAAAGCTTTAAAAAAGGAATTATTATTGCTTTAAAAATAACATTTATTGTAGGATTTTTCTTTGTGCTTTTTTTTCAGACCTTTACCTTAAAAGGAATAATAACAACTTTCTTAGTATCTGCTCTGTATTCTTTTGGATTAGGGTTTGGTATTGGTGTAATTAATGATTTTTTAAGCTCTAAATGGGATTGGGTTACACAAACCAACCAAAG
Organism: uncultured Flavobacteriaceae bacterium; assembly: GCA_964655975.1. Classification (GTDB taxonomy): domain Bacteria; phylum Bacteroidota; class Bacteroidia; order Flavobacteriales; family Flavobacteriaceae; genus Polaribacter. Next base: position 3,248 of record CAZZPG010000019.1, on the reverse strand, counting down.
AGTAACTGCAGGTATAATTGGTACAATTATATATACAGTTCCTGCTGTTTTATTGATAGATTATATTATTTTTATTAAAATTTATAATAATAATTCTGATGATTTTTTTAAAGGAAATTTTATTTGGGTTCATTTATTTTATATTGTATTATCTTTAGGAGTATCTGCTTTTTTACACGCCAGAGGCTTTATGTTAAATTGGAAAAATGAGGTAAGTAAAAAAACTACACAGCATCAAATTGTTGCCAAAACAGAATCTGCAAAGTTTGAAACTTTAAAAAGCCAAATAGACCCTCATTTTTTGTTTAATAGCTTAAATGTTTTAACTTCTTTGATTGGAGAGAATCCAAATCAAGCAGAAAAATTTACAATAAAATTATCTAAAATTTATAGATATGTTTTAGAACAACGTAACAAAGAATTAACCCCCTTAACAGAGGAATTAAAATTTGCAAGAACATATATGGAGTTGTTACAAATGCGTTTTGAGGATGCCGTAAAATTTAATATTCCAACAGAAGTAAGTAATAAAGAACTTAAAATTGTACCACTTTCATTACAATTATTACTTGAAAATGCAGTGAAACACAATGTAGTTTCATCATCAAAACCTTTAAAAATAACGATGTATGAAAAAGAAGGTTATTTATTGGTAGAAAACAATGTAAATCCTAAAGAAAATTTAGGTAAAAGCACCAAAGTAGGGTTGCAAAATATTACAGATAGATATGGTTTAATTTGCCATAAAAATGTAGAAATAATTAAAAATAAGAACACCTTTACAGTGCAATTACCACTGTTAAAAAATATAGAAATTATGGCAACATCAACAAATACAGATTTTGAAAACAGTAAATACATACGTGCTGTAGAGCGTGTAGGGAAAATAAAAGAATTTTATCAAAACATTATTACCTATATTGTAATGATGCCCTTTTTGGTCTTTATTAACCTTCGGTTTTCACCACAATTTCATTGGTTTTGGTTTCCTATGTTTGGTTGGGGTATCGGAGTAATTTTTCACGGATTAGAAGCCTATAATTACAGTTTCTTTTTAGGGAAAAACTGGGAAGAGAAAAAAATAAAAGAAATGATGGGAGATGAGTAGTGTTCAGTGTTCAGTGTTCAGTTGGCAGTTAAACAAATAAACAATTACAAAAAAACAAGCAACATAGTGACCCTAGCGAAAAATTTGTGTCCTTTGCGGTTTAAAAAATAAAAAAAATGCAAATAGATTTTAGCGAAGAACAAAAATACTTAAAAGCAAAGAAAAGAGTAAAAGAGATGAAAGGGTTTTACATACAATTGTTTCTCTACCTTTTATTAACACCAATGTTAATTGTTATAAACTTAATTCTTTCCCCACAATTTCAATGGTTTTGGTTTTCAACAATTGGTTGGGCAATTGGTGTTTTCTTTCATTGGATGGCTGTTTTTGGATTTAAGAAAATAGGTTTTGGTAAAAATTGGGAAGAGAATAAGATTAAAGAATTAATGGATGCTGAGTATTGATAATTACAAGAAAAATAAAAAAAAACAAAATTATGAAAATAAAATATATAGAAGAACATAAATACCTACTTGCTAAAAAACGAGTAGAAAAAATAAAAGGATTTTACATACATTTAGCCGTGTATGTACTAGTAAATCTATTTTTAAGCAGTATAATTATTTACGGATTAACATCAGAAGAAAAATTTACATTTACTAAAGCAATTACTCATATAGGAGTATACTCTACGTGGTTTTTTTGGGGGATTGGCGTATTTTTTCATTGGATGGGGGTTTTTGGTTTCAAATCATTCATCAGTAAAAATTGGGAAGAGAAAAAAATAAAAGAATTGATGGAAGAAGAAGAACAACGAAGCAAAAAATTTAATTAAAATGGAAGTAATAGAAAGCAAAAAACAGTAAGAAAAATACATTAAAGCTCAAAAAAGAGTAAAAGAAATTAAAAAATTCTACAAACATTTAGCCACCTATGTAATTGTAAATGTATTTTTAGTATTGATAAGAATGGCAAGAGGTTATGAAAAAGGAGATACACTTGAAGTTATTATTTCAAGTATCAGATTAGGCTCTTTATGGTTTTGGTGGGGTATTGGATTAGCAATTCACGGATTTAAAACCTTCGGATATGATATTTTCTTTGGAAAAAACTGGGAAGAAAAGAAAGTACAAGAATTAATGGATAAGGAGTAGGTTTTCAGTAGGCAGTAAAACAAACAAATAAACAATTACAAAGTTGAATAACAAATAACATTGTGACCATAGCGAAACCTTTGTGTTCTTTGCGGTTAAAAAATAAACAACAAAACAATTACACAGTAAACCAAATAATATGAACGTAATTATTATAGAAGATGAAAAACCAGCAGCAAGAAGGCTGGGTAGAATGTTAGCAACTTTAGGCATAGAAGCAAAAACAATGTTACACTCGGTAGAAGAATCTATCAATTGGTTTCAGCAAAATGAGCATCCAGATTTAATTTTTTTAGACATACAATTATCCGATGGATTGTCTTTTGAGATTTTTGAAGAAATAGAAGTAAAATCTGCCATTATCTTTACAACTGCATATGATGAGTATGCTATTAAAGCCTTTAAACTAAACAGTATCGATTATTTATTAAAACCTATTGATGAAAATGAGTTAAAAGTTGCAGTAGATAAATTTAAAGCACATCAGCCCAACCAAACCGATTTAAAAGTAAATATTGATGATATTAGAAAATTACTTATCAACCCAATTGATAGAAAGTTTAAGAAACGTTTTACCATAAAAATTGGGCAACATATTAAAATTATTCATGTAGATGAAATTGAGTGTTTTTATAGCGAAAATAAAGCTACTTATATATACACAACAGCAAACAGAAGTTACTTAATTGATGGGGCGTTAGAACTTTGGCAAGAGCAATTAAACCCTGAGCAATTTTTTAGAGTAAACCGTACTTTTATTGTACATATTAATGCTATAAAAGATATTATTGCGTATTCGAATAGCAGGTTAAAACTGATGTTAAATTTATTTAACAAAACCGAAATTGTGGTGAGTAGAGAGCGTGTAAAACAATTTAAATCTTGGATTAATTAAACATGCTCTATTTTAAAAAAGAGATTATCTTTCTCTACGTCTTCTACCAAAACCACCAGATTGTTTGTCTGCAGAACCTCTATCAGGTCTGTCTCCACCAGCTCTGTCTCCACCAGCTCTTGGTTTTCTGTCAGATGAACCACTTCTTCTT
>CAZZPG010000018.1:0-17626 GCA_964655975.1 uncultured Flavobacteriaceae bacterium | reverse complement strand
AATGAGTTAATTTTAACGTTACATCATCAACTGTATTATGAACTAAATAAGGATAATTCTTTCCTAATAAACTTATACATCCTGAATGATTTGTAGTTACAATAGGCAAACCATACGCCATATATTCTATAATTACATTTGGCATCCCTTCTGTAAGGGATATCAAAACTCCTATATCAAATAATGATAAAACTTCATTTGCATTTGTTTGATGCAAAATAGTAATTTTTTTAGATAAATGATTTTTATCAATAAAAGAAGTAAGTTTATTAAACTCTTTCTCTTGTTTGCTGTTAAGCAATACATTGCCTAGTAAAATTAAATAAATATTTTTATATGTTTTAGCTAGCTGATAAAATGCTTCTACTAATAACCTTTGCTGTTTTTCTTCTCTAAAATGAGCAATCATACCTATAACAATTTTATTTTTTAGTTGCTCTTTTAAAATATGGTTTGTTGAAATATTCCGTTTTTCAATCGTAGAGAAATTAGGAAGAAAAAATAATTTTTCATCAGATAGATTAAATTGTTTTTTTAATTCTGATAATCCATTTTCTGAATTGGCAATAAAGAAAGATGTATTTTTTACTGCCATTTGCTCAATCTTATCATTTCTATAATAATCTGCACCTCTGTGATGCCAAAAGGTGAATTTAGCTCCTGCAATTTTATAACACAAGTTAGCAATAATAGACGGAGGGTTTAAATACGGAATAATAATATCTGGCTGATGTTTTCTTAATTTAAAACCAAATAATGCAATTTTAATTCTTCTTTTTAAGTACTTAAATTTACCTGAGGCACTTAAAGGATTATCTACTACAAATAAGTTTTTTAAATGATATTTTTCACACTCGTTATAAAATAATTTTGGATTTATAGAAGGTAAATAAGAGTAAATATAGACATTACAGTTATTTGTGTTTTGTAAATAATTAGCTAAAAAAAGGGCTTGTTTTTCTGCTCCTCCTAAAACGAAAGATTTTAGAACTATGATAATATTTTTTTTCGAAAACAAAAACATTATATTTTTTGTGCTATCAATACCATATATGGGCTGAATAAAGAAGATGAGCCCTTAAAAATATATTTTCTAAGAAAGTATTTTTTTTTCAATAATATTTTTTTACAAAAACGCTGTAAATAGTTTCTCTTTTGAGGATAAAAATCTAATGAGAAAGAGCCTAAATATTCTTTATCAATAACCTTAAAACTATTTTTATTAAGTACTCTCTCCCACTTTTTAAAATTCATAGAAGGCACATAATGAACATCTAAGTTCTTCTTATCTAAAAAAAATTTTATCAAATACTGTATTATCCCACTAAAATTTGGGGTTTCAATGATTATATACCCATTATTTTTAACTAAATCTGATTGTTTTTTTATAACATCTTCAAAATTTTTAAAATGTTCAATAAATCCAAAAGAAGAAACAATGTCATATTTTTTTTTGAAATTATATGTAAAAAAATCTGCACAAATCAAATCTCCTACTTTATAATTATTTTCTAATAGCCATTTTTTCATAGATTTATTTACCTCTGTAACTCTATCTATACCATTAATTTCATACCCAAAATCACCAAAAATAGTTGAAAACCCACCAGGATATATTCCTACTTCAAAACTTGTTTTTGGTTTATTATTTTCTGATAGATGTTTCTTTATCCATTTATAAATAATAGATTCTTTATTTGGTAAATTAAACTCCGTATTTGTATATACGTGATTCCAATGCTCTTTAGTAGTTAAATTATTACTCATAAAATTTTACTATTACTCCCATTTAAAGTTTGTTGTTAGTATTGCCCCATGAAACTCTAAAGATGGTAAAATACCCGAATTAAAAACATCATTATCTACTATTTCTATCTCACAAGCATTCTCAATAATAACTTCATCTTCATAATCATTTAAGAGCCAAATATGAATTATGTAAATACCAGGTATAAGGTTTATATCATTAAAAGTACATTTAATTGAATCTTTTCTTTCTTTTTTAAAAGTTTTTTTTCTAAAAGTTGTGCTAAAAGTTAACTGAGGTCTATTGAATAAATCTTTGATTGTAATTGCAACCTGAATGTTATTTTTTAAAATTTTATTATGAGATTTAAAATTTATTTCAAAAAACCCACTTCCAAGTGCTTTAATTTTGTTTCCAAATCCTAATTCTGTATCGAATATTTTTAAACTATTTAAATTTAAATTTTTAGAATGTTTACGTTTTTCTATCAAATCTAATGAAACAAGACCTTTTTCTACCTTATTTCCTGCATTTGATTGCATATATTTAGAAATTGTTATGCTTGTTTTTTCTAAACAAAAAAACTTCCCATTTTTAAGCAATAGTGTTTTTGAACATAAATTTTGTATCGCTGCCATATCATGACTTACAAATAACACTGTTCTCCCATCAGAATTAGAGATATCTTTCATTTTACCAATTGCTTTTTTTTGAAACTCAGCATCACCCACTGCCAATACCTCATCTACTACTAAAATATCTGGTTCTAAATGGGCGGCAACTGCAAATGCTAAACGCACTTTCATACCACTAGAATAACGTTTAACTGGGGTATCTATATAGCGTTCGCAACCAGAAAAAGAAATAATTTCATCTAGTTTTAAGGTTATTTCTTTTTTTGTCATTCCTAGGATTGCTCCATTTAAAAAGATATTTTCTTTTCCTGTCATCTCTGGATGAAACCCTGTACCAACTTCTAATAAAGATGCAATGCGTCCTTTAGATTTTATGTTTCCTGTTGTAGGCCCTGTAACTTTAGATAATATTTTTAATAAGGTAGATTTTCCTGCTCCATTTTTACCAATTATACCAAGTACTTCTCCTCTTTTTACTTCAAAATTTATATCTTTTAATGCCCAAACATAATCAGATTTTCCTTTGGTACTCCTGCTATTAGATTCACCAATTTTTAAATAAGGGTCTTCTTTTCCTCTAATTTTATACCACCATCGGTTTAAATCATGAGAAATAGTTCCTGTACCAACAGTTCCAAGACGGTACTGTTTAGATAAGTTTTCTATTTTTAAAATTACTTCATCTTTCATAACTATATAGTATCAATAAAACTTTTTTCTGTTTTGTTAAAAATAGCTAACCCAAATAATAATAAAATGAATGAAACTAAAAATAAATAACTTATTTTTATTAATGAAACTTCGCCAGTTCCTAGTATAATATTTCTAAAAGTTTCTATGACAGTTGTCATTGGATTGTATTCTATAAATGATGAAATAATCGGGTAATTTTGCATTTTTTCTTTTGCAACTTCTACAGGATATACAACTGCAGATAAATACATAAGTAACTGTACCCCAAAACTTATTAAAAATGTTAAATCTCTATATTTTGTTACCATTGATGAGATTATCATTCCTAAACCTAAGCCCAACATCCCCATAGAAACTATTAAAACTGGAAAATATAGTATGTCTGCAGAGATAGAAAACGCCATTCCTTCATAAACATAGTACCCATAAAAACAAGCTAGAATAACAATTTGAATACCAAATTTTAATAAATTAGACAGTACAATAGATGTAGGCATAATTACCCTAGGAAAATACACTTTTCCAAAAATTGCTTCGTTTTTTTTAAAAGTATCTGAGGTATTTATTAAACAATCTTTAAAATAATTCCATGCAGTAATACCTGTTAAATTAAATAAAAATGCAGGAATACCATTGGTAGGTATTTCTGCAATATTATTAAAAACTAGTGTAAATATAACTGAGGTAAATAGTGGCTGAATTATATACCATAAAGGACCTAAAATAGTTTGCTTATAGAGTGTAATTACATCCCTTTTTACAAATAAAAATAATAAATCTCTATATTGCCAAACCTCTTTTAAATTTACATCTAATAAATTATTTTTTGGAGTTATCTCAAATAACCAATCATTTTTTTTCATAACACAAATAAAATCACTAGAAAAATACAAATATAATTTTTTTTAGCAACTATTAACACTTCATTGCAAAGAATATTTTACTTTTGAAAATCATAAAAACAATCCAATGAAAAAACAACTTATAGAATGTGTACCCAACATTAGCGAAGGACGTAATATTAATAAAATAAACACAATTGCAAACGTCATAAAAACTGTTGAAGGTGTAAAATTACTAGATATAGACCCAGGTAAAGCCACCAATAGAACTGTTATTACCTTTGTAGGAGAACCAGAAAAAGTAATTGAAGCAGCCTTTTTACTTATTAAAAAATCAGCAGAATTAATAGATATGAGCAAACACTCTGGAGAACACCCTCGTTTTGGTGCTACTGATGTGTGCCCATTAGTACCTATTGCAAATATTTCTATGGAAGAAACAGCAAAATATGCCCTTAAATTAGGAAAACGTGTAGGTGAAGAACTCGGTATTTCAGGTTATTTTTATGAGAATGCAGCAACTTCTGAGGATAGAAAAAATTTAGCAACAGTACGTTCTGGTGAATACGAAGGCTTAAAAGATAAATTATCAAACCCAAATTGGAAACCAGATTTTGGACCATCAAATTATAATGAAAAAGTAGCATCTTCTGGAGTTATAGCCATTTCTGCTCGTGATTTTTTAATTGCCTATAATGTAAATTTAAACTCTACCTCTACTAGACGTGCCAATTCCATTGCTTTTGATATCCGTGAAGCTGGTAGAGTAAAACGTGAAGGAAATCCTATTACAGGAAAAAAAGTACTAGATAAAAATGGAGTTCCTATAAGAATCCCTGGAAAATTAAAAGCCGTAAAAGGTATAGGTTGGTATATTGAAGAATACGGAATAGCACAAATTTCTTACAATTTAACCAACATTAGCATTACCTCAATGCACGTTGCTTTTGATGAAACTGTAAAATCTGCTCAAAAACGTGGTTTACGTGTTACAGGTTCTGAGTTGGTGGGTTTAGTTCCCTTACAAGCAATGTTAGACGCTGCAGATTTTTTCTTACTAAAACAAGAACGTTCTTTAGGAATTAGTGAAGATAAAAAAATTAAAATCGCCATAAAATCCTTAGGACTAGACGATTTAAAACCTTTCAATCCACAAGAACGCATTATAGAATATGTAATGAATGCTAATGACACCAATAAAAAACTTATCAATTTTACTGTAAAAGGTTTTGCTGATGAAACTGCTTCAGAATCAATGGCTCCTGGTGGAGGAAGTATTGCCGCCTATGTAGGTGCTTTGGGCGTTTCTTTAGGAACAATGGTTGCCAACTTATCAGCACACAAAGCTGGTTGGGATAATCAATGGCACTATTTTTCTGATTGGGCAGTAAAAGGACAGCAATACAAAAATGACTTATTATTTTTGGTAGATGAAGATACCAATGCCTTTAATAAAATTATTGATGGATTTAGAATGCCAAAATCAACATCCGAAGAAAAAGAAGCTAGAAAACAAGCTATTGAAAACGCTACTAAATATGCTACTGAAATTCCGTTTAAAGTAATGGAAACTGCTTGTAATTCTATGGAAGTGATGCTAGAAATGGCAAAAAAAGGTTTGCAAAACTCTTTATCTGATGCTGGTGTAGGTGCTTTGTGTGCAAGAACTGCTGTTTTTGGAGCTTATTTTAATGTACGTATCAATGCAAAAGACATTAAAGATAGAGTCTTTGCTGATGAAATTTTAGCAAAAGCAAAAGACATTTATACAAAAACCATTACATTAGAAAGTAAAATGATACAACTTATTGATGCAATTATCTAATGCTTTGTATTTCCATTAAAGATAAAATCCTCACTAAATTATTAAATTTAGTGAGGATTTTTTAGTATATTATTTTTAATAATCGCCTAAAGTTTCTGGGTTTTGTTCTAAAGCATCAGCTAATTGCTCATCACTTGGTGGTTTTCCGTGCCATGCATGCGTATGCATCATAAAATCAACCCCATTCCCCATTTCTGTATATAATAAAATACATACAGGTTTTTCTTTACCTGCTCTATTTTTTGCTTCTACTAATCCTTTTTTAATAGCCTCTATATCATTTCCCTTTTTTACTTCTAACACATCCCAACCAAAAGCTTCAAATTTTGCTTTAATACTTCCCATAGCCAAAACATGGTCTGTTGTACCATCAATTTGTTTTTCATTTACATCAACTGTAGCTATTAAATGGTCTATTTTTTTTGCTGATGCGTACATTGCAGATTCCCAAATTTGCCCCTCTTGTAATTCACCATCTCCATGCAATGTATATACAAAACTATCATCTCCATTTAATTTTTTAGCTTCTGCTGCACCAATAGCCACGCTCATTCCTTGCCCTAAAGAACCAGATGCTATTCTAATTCCTGGTAACCCTTCATGAGTTGTTGGATGCCCCTGCAAACGTGTATCTAATTTTCTAAAAGAAGCCAATTCACTCACAGGGAAATAACCAGAATGAGCTAAAACACTGTAAAAAACTGGCGAAATATGTCCGTTTGATAAGAAAAATAAATCTTCTCCTTTTCCATCCATAGAAAAATTGGTAGAATGACTCATAACATCTTGATACAAAACGGTTAAAAACTCTGCACATCCTAAAGAACCACCAGGGTGACCAGATTGGACTGCGTGTACCATACGTAAAATATCTCTTCTAACTTGTTGGGTAAAATCTTGTAATTGTTGTGTTGTTGGCATTTTTTTTAGATTATTTGATTGATGTGATAGAACAAAAATACTTTATTCAATAAGAATGAACAACGCATTTTTATGTTTTTTCTTTTTTCTTTTTTGCTGCAGGAAATAACACATTATTTAAAATTAAACGATACCCTGGTGATGTTGGGTGTAACTCTAACTCCGTTTTTGGGTCTCCTACCCTGTGTTGATAGTCTTCTGGGTCGTGTCCTCCATAAAAAGTAAACATTCCTTTTCCTTTAGTACCATGTATGTAACGGGCTTCTCCATTGGTTTTATTTTCTCCCATTACCAAAACGGTAGATTTTATGGTGCTTCTATCAAAAGAAGTAGTTTGCCCCATAAATCCTTTAACTAATTGTGTGTGATTTTGGCATAACATAGTGGGTACTTGATCCCATTTTGCAGAAAATTCTATCAACGAAAAATAATCTGAGGTTTTGGGTATTTTACGTTTACGAGTCATATCTATGGATGAAAACTCATAGGTTGTTGGGTTTCTTATTAAACTAAAATTTTTAAACGCAAAGGTTTTATGAAAATCTATTTTAGTTTGATAATTTTCCTCTGATGGGTCTCCATCAAACATAGATTCGCAAATATCTACACCATCTGCAGATAAAGCAATATCAAAACTATCTGTTGCAGAACACATTGCAAACATAAATCCACCACCAATTACATAATTTTTAATTTTTTTAGTGACAGCTCTTTTTTCTTCGGATACTTTGTTGAATCCTAATTTTTTAGCTAATTTTTCTGCTTCTAATTTTCTTTCTACATACCAAGGTGCAGTTCTAAAAGCTCCGTAAAACCGACCATATTGTCCTGTAAAGTCTTCGTGATGTAAGTGCAACCATTCGTATAACAAGAGTTTGTCATTCAGCACTTCATCATCATAAATAACATCAAACGGAATTTCTGCATATTTTAACACCATAGTAACGGCATCATCCCAAGGCATTTTATCTTTGGGCGAATAGACCGCAATTTTTGGTGCTTTTTCTAAAGTAACGGCTTCCATATTTTTAGAGGGGGATGCAATTTCTTCTAATATAATTTGTGCTTTGGCATCAGAAATTATTTGATAAGAAACTCCTCTAATTTTGCATTCTTTTTCTATCATCGGGTTGTTTTCTATTAAAAATGCGCCTCCATCATAATTAAGTAACCATTTGGCTTTTAAACCTGTTTGTAAGGAAAAATATACAATTCCGTAAGCTTTTAAATGCTGTTTTTGGTTATCGTAACTCATTGGGATATAGATAAAGGATGCCCAAATAAAATTGGTAAACAACAGAAATATTAAAATGAATATATACTTTTTCAATTGGATAGTGTAGTTATACATATTTAGCAATTCAACTCTCTGTTAGTAATATATTTCATTTTTATCTTATTTTATTAAAAAGGTACTTCAGTATCATCATCATTATTCCTTAAACCAAAAGCGTCTTTGGGCTCTATACGGGTATCAGGAAAAATATCTTCATTCATTTTAGATTGATACTCGTCGCTACTAAAACCTTCTTCTAAATCAGAAAATTTTGCTAAGTGACCTGTAAATTTTAGTCGAATATTTTTTAAACCACCATTTCTGTGTTTTGCTACAATAAACTCTCCTTGTCCTTGGCAAGGTGTATGATCATCATCATCCCATTCTGTCATTCCGTAGTATTCTGGTCTAAAAATAAACGACACAATATCTGCATCTTGCTCAATTGCACCAGACTCACGTAAATCTGATAGTAATGGGCGTTTGCTTCCTCCCCGAGTTTCTACTGCACGAGATAATTGTGATAAGGCAATAACTGGTACAGATAATTCTTTTGCTAGGGCTTTTAAGTTACGTGAAATACTAGATATTTCTTGCTCACGGTTTCCTCCTCCTTTACTAGAATTTCCTGCAGTCATTAACTGTAAATAATCAATAATTATAATTTTTACACCGTGTTGTGATACTAATCTTCGTGCTTTTGCACGTAAATCGAAAATAGAAAGTGCAGGTGTATCATCAATAAAAATAGGAGCATCAGATAATTTTTTTACCTTTACATTTAATTGTTCCCATTCATGTGGTTCTAAATTTCCTTTTCTTAGTTTTTCTGATGGTAATCCTGTTTCTGAAGAAATCATACGAGTAATTAACTGTACAGAAGACATCTCTAATGAGAATAAGGCTACAGGGTGATGAAAGTCTATTGCCATGTTTTTTGCCATAGATATTACAAAAGCTGTTTTTCCCATACCAGGTCTTGCTGCAATAATAATTAAATCAGACGGTTGCCAACCAGATGTTAAAGCGTCTAACTTGCTAAAACCTGTTTCTAAACCACTCATCCCTTCTTTATTTCCAATTTCTTGAATTTTATTTAAGGCTTGGGCTACTAAATCTCCTGCTTCTTCTGAGCTTTTCTTTAAATTTCCTTGAGTAATTTCAAAAAATTTGGTTTCTGCATCATCTAATAAATCAAAAACATCTGTAGTTTCATCATAGGCATTTTCTATAATTTCACTTGAAATAGAAATTAATTTACGCTGAATGTATTTTTGTAAAATAATACGTGCATGAAACTCTATATGTGCAGATGATGCTACTTTTTGGGTTAAACGAATTAAATAGAAATCTCCCCCCACCAAGTCTAATTTGGCGTTTTTTCTTAATTGACTAGATACGGTCAATAAATCTATCGGTTTTGAGTTTTGAAATAATTCATAGATAACATGGTAAATTTCTTGATGTTTGGTATCGTAAAAAACATCTGAATGTAAGATATCTATGACATCATCTATCCCTTTTTTATCTATCATCATCGCACCTAATACGGCTTCTTCTAAATCTACTGCTTGTGGTGGTATTTTCCCTTTTTCGAGGTTAATAATACGGGCTTTGTCTATTTTTTTTCCTGTAAATGTATTCGCTTTTTCCATTGTAACAAAAGTAATTTTTTGGGAGGAATAACAATTCTAATTTGTAACTTTTATTTGTACACAAAAATTGTTAGTCAAAATGTTATTATCTTGTTAGTAAGTAGCTGACTTCCATTTTCTTTTCTTATTTTTAGGGCGATGTTTTCAATCAAAAAAAATACAACTCTCAGTATCTTACTGCCTTTACAGATAGTTTTGGTGCAATTTGCAGGGAAATATCCTGCTTTTATAGAAACCTATTACTCAAACGGTGTGTACCCAATCATCAGTAAGTTTTTACGTGTTTTTTTAGGTTGGATTCCTTTTTCTTTTGGTGATGTATTATTAGGAACACTCCTATTTTTATTTCTTCGATTTATCTATAGATTGATAAAAAGTCGTTTTAAAAATGTACTTCCTAAATTGTTATCTTTTACGGCTGTTTTATCGGTCATTTATTTTTTCTTTTACTTTTTTTGGGGATTGAATTATTATCGAGAATCCTTGGCAAAAAACCTAGATTTAGAGCAATCTGCCTATACCACAGAAGAATTACTGGTACTAGCTAAAAAACTTATCAACAAAACCAATGAGTTACAAATTGCTATTACAAAATCTGATACTGCAAAAGTCATCAACCAATATCAACCAAAAGAAATGTACAAAATTGCAATTGATGGTTATGATAATCTCTCAAAAACATATCCACAATTAGTCTACAAAAATAAATCGGTTAAAAGCTCTTTAATGAGTTTGTTTCAATCCTATAATGGAACTTCGGGCTATATGAATCCACTGACTGGTGAAGCTCAAGTAAACGATAAAATTCCTAAAACTGGATATCCTGTGGTTACTTGCCACGAAATGGCACATCAAATTGGTTGGGCAGCAGAAAATGAAGCTAATTTTGTAGGTTTTTTAGCTGCAACACATAATAAGGATATGTATTTTAAATACTCTGGCTATAAAATGGCGATGCGTTATGTAATTTATGAATTGTACAAACGAGATAAAAAATTGTATAAAGAAGTGTATAAAACCATCAATAAAGGCATCAAAAAAGATATAAAAGATGGGTACGCTTTTTGGAAAAAGTATAAAAATCCGTTTGAACCTCTTATAAAAAAAGGATACAATGCCTATTTAAAAGCCAACAAACAACAAAACGGCATACAGTCTTATAATTATGTGGTAGATTTATTGGTGGCTTATTATTTGAAAGAGACAAAAGATATTTAGATATCTTCGTTTTAAGATGAAATGGACTTAAGATGCATTTGCTGTTTATTACAACTTTCTTAAAATTTTGTTAAAACAATTATAAAAATACCACTTCTACCCTACTTCTGTTTATCTTTATAGCATATTCAAAATAAACTAATCAATGAAAAAAACACTTCTCATTCTTTTACTCTTGTCGTTTTCTTTTACAAAAGCTCAAGATTATTTTCCAACAAATACAGGGGTAAAAACATCAAAAAACACATTGGTTGCCTTTAAAAATGCTACTATTTATATAACACCAACTCAAATTTTAAAAAAAGGAATTTTATTAATTAAAGATGGTAAAGTACTACAAGTTGGTAAATTTGTATCTATCCCAAAAAAGGCAAAAATTATTGATATCAACGGAAAAACAATTTATCCTTCTTTTATTGATGCGTTTTCTACCTTTGGAATTGCAAAAGCAAAAAAAACTAATAACCATAGTAGAAAACCTCAATATGATGCGGAACGAACTGGCTATTATTGGAATGACCATATTAGACCTGATAATAATTCGGCTACTGATTTTCATTTTGATAACAAAAAAGCAAAAGACTTGTTAAGTGCTGGTTTTGGTGTGGTAAACACCCATTTAAATGACGGAATTGTACAAGGAAATGGATTATTAGTCGCTTTAAATCCGAAATCTACGGATGCTTATCGAATTTTAGACAACAAATCTGCACAATATTTATCATTTAATAAAAGTAAAAAATCTCGTCAATCCTACCCTACTTCTCGTATGGGAGCGATGGCATTATTGCGTCAAATGTATATAGATGCTACTTGGTATGCTAAAGGAACTATAAAAAACAAAGATTTAGCGTTAGAATCCTTGAATAATAATAAAGGATTAACTCAAATTTTTGAAACAAACAATAACTTAGATTTATTAAGAGCTGATAAAATTGGCGATGAAGCAGGTATACAATACACCATAGTAGGTGTTGGTGATGAATTTGAACGTATTAACGATGTAAAAAACACTAATGCCGCCTTAATTATCCCTATTAATTTTAGAAAACCTTATGATGTAAGCAATCCGTTATTGGCAAATAAAATTTCGTTAGGTGATATGAGAAGATGGAATCAAGAACCATCAAACTTACGTATATTGTCTAAAAACGGAATTACATTTGCCCTAACCACTCATAAATTAAAATCAATAAAAAAATTTCATAAAAACTTACAAAAAGCTATCAAATATGGGTTTGATAAAACTACTGCATTGGCTTCTTTAACAATAATTCCTGCAAAAATTTTAGGAAAAACTACTATTGGAAACCTAAAAAAAGGAAGTTATGCTAATTTTATTATTACTTCTGGAGATATTTTTGATGCCAAAACTACCATATATGAAAACTGGGTTCAGGGTGATAAAAACACGATAAATGATATGAACATCAAAGACATTACTGGCAGTTATATGTTGTATGTAAACAATAAAAACTATGATTTATCTATCACAGGGAAAGGAGCAAAACAAAAAGGGAGTATTAAATTAAGTGATAAAAAGATGAAATCTAAATTTTCATTTAAAGATGATTGGATTCATATCACTTTAAATGAAACTACTGGGTTTACAAGAATGATAGGAAAAACAATAAATTCATCAAATTTAATGCAAGGAACTGCTTATGATGAAGCTGGAAATGAATCTGTATGGTCTGCTTCTAAAAAAGAAGAAAAAAAGAGCAAGAAAAAAGAAACAAAATCATCAAAAAAAATAAAAATAGTTGCAGTAAGCTACCCAAATATAGGGTTTGGTAATTTTTCTCAGCCCAAACAACAACCTCTTTTAATAAAAAATGTTACCGTTTGGACAAGCGAAAAAGAGGGAATTCTTATAAATACAGATGTATTACTAAAAGATGGTAAAATTGCCAAAATTGGTAAAAATTTAAAACCTCAAAGAGCTACTGTTATTGATGGAATAGGAAAACATCTTACTGCAGGAATTATTGATGAACATACACACATTGCTACTTCTTCAGTTAATGAAGCAGGGCATAATTCATCAGCAGAAGTAACCATAGAAGATGTAATAAATCCTAATGATATTAATATTTACAGACAATTAGCAGGTGGTGTTACTTCTGCTCAAATTTTACATGGTTCTGCAAATCCAATTGGTGGTAGAGCCGCAATGATTAAATTAAGATGGGGAGAAAATGCAAATGAAATGTTATATAAAGGAAACGATAAATTTATAAAATTTGCCTTAGGCGAAAATGTAAAACAATCTAACTGGGGACAATTCAATACCATTCGTTTTCCTCAAACAAGAATGGGCGTTGAGCAAGTGTATATAGATTATTTTACAAGAGCTAAAGAATATGATGCTTTAAAAAAAAGAGGGAAACTTTATAGAAAAGATATAGAGTTAGAAACTTTATCCGAAATTATTAACGGAAAACGTTTTATAACATGTCATTCTTACGTGCAAAGCGAAATTAATATGCTCATGAAAGTTGCTGAAAAGTTCAATTTTACGGTAAACACATTTACGCATATTTTAGAAGGTTATAAGGTAGCAGATAAAATGAAAAAACATGGTGCAGGAGGCTCTACTTTTTCAGATTGGTGGGCATATAAATATGAAGTAAATGATGCAATACCTTATAATGCTGCTATAATGACAAACCAAGGAATTACCGTTGCTATTAATTCTGATGATGCAGAAATGGCTCGCAGACTAAACCAAGAAGCCGCAAAAACAATAAAATATGGAGGAATGACAGAGTTACAAGCATGGAATATGGTCACCATAAATCCTGCAAAATTATTGCATTTAGATCACAGAGTTGGAAGTATAAAGGTTGGTAAAGATGCAGATGTTGTTTTGTGGAGTAACAATCCGTTATCAATCTATGCAAAAGTAGAGAAAACAATCATAGATGGTAAAATTTATTTTGATATGAATATTGATAAAGAAAAACGAAAAACTATTAAGAAAGAAAAAAGTAACCTTATAAAATTAATGTTGAATGAAAAAATGAGTGGAAAAAAAACACAAGAGCCTATTATAAAAAAACACAAGTACTTTCATTGCAATACTTTAGAGTAGCTATAAATTTCCTTTAAAAAATATTAAAACATCAAAAATGAAAAAACAATATATATTTAGTCTAATAGCATTTCTTTTTATAGGAGCTAAAATTAGTATTGCTCAACAAACCCCAGCTCCAACTCAAACTGTAGATTACACCATTGAAGGAGCTATCGCACATATAGGTAACGGAAAAGTAATAAAAAACTCATTACTAATGTTTAGCAAAGGAAAAATTACTTTTGTTGGAAGTGCAAACATAAAAATTGCACGTAAAGGAACTGTAATTCATGCAAATGGAAAACACGTTTATCCAGGATTTATCGTAGCAAATTCTACCTTAGGTTTGGCAGAAATTGATGCAGTTAGAGCCACTAAAGATTTTGATGAAGTGGGTTTAATGTTGCCACATATTAGAAGTTTAATTGCCTATAACGCAGAAAGTAAAATAATTGAATCTATGCGTCCAAACGGAATACTTATGGCACAAATAACACCAAGAGGAGGTACAATTTCTGGTACATCATCCGTAGTACAATTTGATGCTTGGAACTGGGAGGATGCAGCTGTAAAAATAGATGATGGTATTCATATAAACTGGCCCAGTAGTTTTACTAGGGGAAGATGGTGGCGTGGGGAAGATCCTACCGCTAAAATAGATAAAAATTATACAAAAAATATAACAAACATTAAAACCTATTTTGAAAATGCGAAACTCTATTTGAAAGGAAACAAATTAAAAGAAAATCTTCCTTTTAAAGCCATAAAGGGTTTATTTAATGGCAATCAAAAACTTTTTATTCATGTAAACGGGCAAAGAGAAATTATAGATGCTGTAACAATATGTAAAAAATTAGAAATTAATAAAATTGTGCTTGTACATGGTAGAGGAGCAGAAAAAGTGGCAAATTTGTTATTAAAATACAACATTCCTGTTATCATAGAAAGAGCGCATAGAACTCCCGATAATGATGATGATGATATTGATTTACCCTTTAAAAATGCCAAAATCTTACTAGATAAAGGAATTACAGTAGCTATTGGTATGGAAGGAGATATGGAGCGTATGAGCACAAGAAACCTGCCTTTTTATGCAGGAACTTATGCTGCTTACGGATTAGATAAAGAAGAGGCATTAAAATTAATTACATCAAATACTGCAAAAATTTTAGGACTTGATACTAAAGTAGGAACTTTAGAAGTAGGTAAAGATGCAACACTGTTTATTTCTAAAGGTGATGCCTTAGATATGCGTACCAACATAGTAACTTACGCATTTATACAAGGAAGAAAAATTAGCTTAACAACTCATCAAACCAAATTATGGAAACGATATACTAAAAAGTATAAAAATAAGTAGACCTTTATCATAAAAAAAAAGATTTTGTTTAAAACAACTACTTATTTTTTTTGTGTCTTTTATATTTTATTTATCATAATAAGATGAACAAAAAACAAATGTATTACTTTCGTAAAAATTAAATTTTACCATAACTACAAAATTATGGTATTTTTGTTTTTTTGTTGAATATCATGAAACAAATTACAAGTACACAAAATAGATACATAAAAGAGCTTTTAAAACTACAAGAAAAATCTAGAGAGCGTAAAAAACAAAGACTCTTTTTAGTTGAAGGAAAAAGAGAACTCTCTTTAGCAATACAAAGTAATTACACTATAAAAACTATATTAATAGTTCTAAAAATTTGCCCAATAAATGATATTAAAACTATCATAAAAAATAAAACTACACTTATAGAAATATCTAAAGAAGTATATCAAAAATTAGCCTATAGAGAGAGTACAGAAGGTGTTATTGCTGTGGTAGAAAGTAAAGATTTTTTGTTAAGTAATATTAAATTTCTACATAAAAACCCATTAATTTTGATAGCAGAATCTATAGAAAAACCTGGGAATATAGGAGCCTTGTTACGAACAGCAGATGCTGGGAATATAGATGCAGTTTTTATTGCCAATCCAAAAACAGATATGTACAACCCCAATATTATACGCTCTAGTGTGGGTTGTTTATTTAGCAATCAAATAGCTACAGGAACATCAGAAGAAATTATTGATTTTTTACAAAAAAATAATATTAATATTTATAGTACAACATTACAAAATTCTAATGAATATACACAAGAAGACTATACCAAACCTACTGCCATAGTAGTAGGTACAGAAGCCACAGGTTTAACTAAAATTTGGCGAGAAAAATCTACACAAAACATCAATATCCCTATGCAAGGCTATATAGATTCTATGAATGTTTCTGTAGCTGCTGCTATTGTTATTTTTGAAGCCAAAAGACAACGAAAATTTAACTAAAAAATGACAGCAAACACCGTTTTCTATATTTTAATATCTATCTTAGTTATTAGTTTTTTAATTGATAAAATACTAGACTTTTTAAATGCAAAACATTATAATGATAAAATTTCTGAGGAATTAAATGATGTCTATAATCTAGAAGATTACTTAAAATCTCAAAAATATAAAAAAATAAATTACCAATTTTCTAATATTACTTCTACGTTCTCTTTTATATTAACATTCACTTTTTTCTTTTTAGACGGATTCAAATATCTAGATAATTTTGCTCGTGGTTTTACAGATAATTCTATTTTGGTTGCCCTCATTTTTTTTGGAATAATTCTTATAGGAAGCGATATCTTAACCACACCTCTCTCCTACTACAAGACTTTTGTGATTGAAGAAAAATTTGGGTTTAATAAAACTACCCAAAAAACATTTTTTTTAGACAAACTAAAAGGATGGTTAATTTCGGCTATAATTGGAGGCAGTATTTTAGCACTCATTATTTGGTTTTATCAACAAATAGGAAGTCAATTTTGGGTTTATGCTTGGGTATTAGCTACTATTTTTTCACTTTTTATAAATCTATTCTACTCAAAACTTATTGTTCCAATATTTAACAAACAAACTCCCTTAGAAGATGGTGAATTAAAATCTGCAATAAAAACTTATGCAAAAAAAGTAGGTTTTACCCTCGATAATATTTTTGTAATTGATGGTTCTAAACGATCTACTAAAGCTAATGCCTATTTTTCTGGCTTTGGAAAACAAAAAAGAATTACACTATATGATACTTTAATTAAAGATTTAGAAACTGATGAAATTATTGCAGTTTTAGCTCATGAAGTTGGTCATTATAAAAGAAAACATATTATTTACAACTTAGTGTTATCTACCTTATTAACAGGATTTATGCTATACATTCTATCATTTTTTATCGACTCTCCTTTATTATCAGAAGCTTTAGGCGTTAGCACCCCCAGTTTTCATATTGGTATGATTGCCTTTGGTATTTTATATACACCCATATCAGAAATTACAGGATTATTTATGAATTATATTTCTCGTAGATTTGAATATCAAGCAGATAATTTTGCTAAAGAAACTTTTAACTCACCATCATTAATTTCATCATTAAAAAAATTATCTAAAAATAGTTTAAGTAATTTAACACCACATAAAACCTATGTTTTTATGCATTATTCACATCCAACCTTATTACAACGTGTACAAAACTTACTCTCTTAAATAATACAACTAATAGTACTCATATTTGAGTGAAACAAGGCAATATACTATCTATTATATTTTATATCTTGCAAAAAACCATCATAATGAGTTCTTATTTAGAAAGTATCAAAAAACAATTTGAGTATTATAAAACATTTGATCAAGTGCCAGAAGATAAACTATTTTGGAATC
>CAZZPG010000017.1:0-17898 GCA_964655975.1 uncultured Flavobacteriaceae bacterium | reverse complement strand
AAAAGGTTCTGTAATACACAAGCATCCTATTTTTTCTCCGTTTATACTTGGTGTTAAGTATTCTCTTTTTATTCTATCATCTCCTTCTTTATTTATGTGAGTCATTGCAAGATATTGGTGTGCCCACATTGCTGCTGCAAATCCACCAGAGTTTATTTTTTGTAATTCTTCTAAAAAGATAACGGTGTAAAAGAGGTCAAGATTCATTCCTCCATATTCTTCTGGTGAGTTTAGTGCAAAATAGCCCATTTCCCCAAATTTTTTCCAAATAAAACGATCAATTTTCCCCGTCTTCTCCCATCCTTCTATGTATGGAACAACTTCTTTTTGTAAAAACTCTTTAAAACTTGTACGAAAAGCTTCGTGCTCTTCAGTAAAATACATGCTACTCATAAGATAGATTGTTGTTTATTTACTAGACCTCAGAGGTTTTAAAAACTATGGGGTATAAAATTTTTATTTTGCCTCCAAATATAAGATTATTCTTTGGTATTTTTCTAGTGAAAAATCTTCAATATTTTTTAATTCTGAAATGGACTGCAACTCAGCAACTTCATCTCTATACTCAAAGATTTTTTTACAGAGCTGATAATCTATATATGGAATTTTTAGTACTTCTTTAAAGGATGCTATATTTACATTTATTTTTTTGATAATTGGTTTTTCTGTAATTTTGAATACAGACATCACTTTATCTGCTACCCCTCTATCTAAGTTCCATACTTCATACAATTGGTTTTTGTAAGTAAACCCTTGTAATCTGTTTCTGTATTTGATAATTTTTTGTGAGAAGTATTTACCGATACCTCTAATGGTTTGCAAATCCTCTGCAGTTGCTTTGTTTAGGTTTGTGGTACTTAGAATATGCTCAGTAACTTGTTTTGTTTTTTTATAAAATTCCTGCTTTTGCAGGAATGATAGTTTGAATGTTTTATTCCTTTTTATAACCCAGTCTGGAAATTTAAAATAAGGGCTTATTTTACTCAATAATGAGTCTGATACTTTGGTAATTTGTTGAAATTCTTTAACTGAATTTACAAACTTCCTTTGTTTTCTAAATTTTAGTAATCTATCTATTTCTACTATAGACATTCCTAACTTATACCCTTTGTAATCTGTAATATAATTAGGATTAAATGGGTATATTTTTGGCTTTCTATTTTCTATTTCAATAGCTTTTAAACTATCTATTTGATGTTGAAAAGCTATTAGTTCTGGTGTGTGTGTATTTACCAATTTATCCGAAGAAAAATTTGCATAGACATATATTATTTGAAATGTAATTATAAGTATTATTAAAAACAAAACCCCATTCCTTTGGCTTTTGTTGTACCAGAAATGGGATTTGAATATTTTCATGTTTTTTATTTCATTACTTACCTTTTATTGCCGATAAGTATTTGTTTAATTCTTCTTTTACTTTTGGTGCTAACATTACCAAGCCTATCATATTTGGTACCATCATTGCAAAAATCATTGCATCTGAAAAACCAATAACCGAGCCTAATTTTGCTGCAGAACCAATTACTACAAAAACTAAAAATAATACTTTATAGGTATATTCCATTTTTTTAGTTCTACCAAATAAATACGCCCATCCTTGAAATCCATAATAAGACCAAGAAATCATAGTAGAAAAAGCAAATAAAACTACTGCTATTGTTAATACATAAGGAAACCACGAAATTACAGAAGCAAAAGCTCCTGAGGTTAACAAGATAGCACCTGCATCATCTAAAGATGCATTTTCTACTGCTACATTTCCTGTAATTACTAATACTAATGCTGTCATTGTACATACTACAACTGTATCAATAAATGGCTCTAATAGTGCTACCATTCCTTCTGATGCTGGGTATTTTGTTTTTACTGCAGAGTGTGCTATTGATGCAGAACCTACACCTGCTTCATTTGAAAATGCTGCTCTTCTAAATCCTTGTACTAAAACACCTACAACACCTCCTGCTACTCCTTCTGGGCTAAAAGCTCCGTTAAAAATTTGCATAAAAGCATCTCCAATCATATCATATTTAGACACCAATACAAAGATAGACGCTGCTACATAAATTACAACCATAAAAGGTACAATTTTATCGGTTACTTTGGCTATTTTTTTTATTCCTCCAATAATTACAATTCCAACTAAAACAGCAATTACTACACCAAATAACCATCCTTTTCCATGCAAGAAAGATTCGCTACCACCTGTAATATGTTCTACTAATTGAAATGCTTGGTTTACTTGAAACATATTTCCTCCACCAAAAGAACCTCCAATTACAAAGACTGCAAAAACTGCTGCTAAAACCTTTCCTAACTTGGCATATCCTTTTACTTTTAATCCTTTTGTTAAATAATACATTGGCCCCCCATATACGGTTCCGTCTTTTTCAATATCTCTATATTTAACTCCTAAAGTACATTCTACAAATTTTGATGCCATTCCTAAGAAACCTGCTACTATCATCCAAAAAGTAGCACCTGCTCCACCAATAGAAACTGCAATAGCCACACCTGCAATATTTCCCAAGCCTACGGTTGCAGATAACGCTGCTGTTAGTGCTTGAAAATGTGTAACCTCTCCTTCATGCCCCTCTATAGCTATAGTTTCAATAGCATCTCCTCCTGGAGTTAAATCTCCTGCCACTGGCATTGCTTCATGATGATCAATATCATCATATTTTCCTCTAACTATATTTACGGAAGTAAAAAAACCTTTAAAATTGATAAAATTAAAATAGAATGTAAAATAGATAGCTCCTAAAATTAAAGGAAATAATACCCAATAAATTTTTACGGTATCTGTAAACGGTATTTGGTAAAAAATAAAGTCTACAAACCATCCAGTTGCGGCACCGAATTTTTCATCAATAATTTGATCTAAGCCTTTTTCTTGTGCAAATGTTATCATTGGTATTGCTAAAAAAAGCAATGATAGAAGTTTTTTCTTCATAATTAAGTAAGTTAGTTTTTGATTTTATAACTCGCAATATCTTAAAAAAAATGCACTTTTTATCAATTTTTGATGTTAAAAATTAATATTTCTTGAATAAATAAGAGTAATGATAATTAAATCTTAGTGATATTTTAACTTTATCAATTAATTTAAAAAAATTTAAAGAGGCTTCTAAATATTCATCTTAAAAAATCAGCAGAACTATAAATCAAGAATAGTAAAAGAGATTAAATATAATTAGAATGAGCTAACAAGTAAACAATACTTTGAGAATTCAAGAACTCAATTTTAGTAGTTTCATTTTTATAATAATCTTTCCTTAAACCTCAACAAATCTTCTTTAAAAGATTTTGGATAAAAACCTAACTCTTTATTCGTTTTCTCTAAGTTAAACCCTGTTTTTAAAGGTCTTACTGCTTTTTGATTTAACGTAGCAGTAGAAATAGGTTTGATTAAGTTTTTATCTAAATTAAAAACGTTAGCAATTTGTTGTGCAATTTCATAAATACTTAATAAGGTATTTGATGAAACATTAAAAATACCAATTGCTCTTTTATCAATAACTAATTTGCACATCAATGCCAAATCTTCTACATAGGTTGGCATTCTAAATTGATTATTTACAATGGTAATTTCTTTATTTTCAGACAACATCTTTTTTATCCACAGTACAATGTTATTGCGTGTCATTTTATAAACAAACCCATACACCAAAATGGTTCTTAAAATAGTAAAATCTATAGTTGATTTAGTTAAAATTTCTTCTGATTTTAACTTAGAATGCCCATAATAATTTAAAGGATTTGGTTTATCTGTTTCTTTATAGTAGCCTTTTTTACCATCAAAAATAAAATCAGTAGAAATATGGATTAGGTGTGTGCCTGATTTTTTAGAAAAGTTACTTAAAAACCTAACAACATCAATATTTAAAACATCACATCCTTTTTTATCATCCTCACAAGCATCTACATTGGTTACTGCTGCAGTGTGTACAATTACATCTGGCTGCGTATTTTGTAATTTTTTTTTTAGTAATTCTTCATCCGTAATATCAATGGAATGATAGATAAAATCTTCTCTTCCACTCCTGTTTTTTCCTCTTGAGAAGCCTGTTACTTGGTAGCTTTCTTTTTCTTTAAGTAGCAAATTCAGTAAGGTTTGACCCAGCAAACCGTTAGAACCCGTGATTAATATTTTTTTCATATTTTCTTTAACAAAACTATTCTTAACTACGTTAAAACAGGTAATAATTTTTAATTAAAACATGTTTTTAGTTTAGCTATTTGTTCTGGTCTTCCTAAAAGGATTAAATGAGAATTTGCTATCAATTTATATGATGCTTCTGGGTTAATGATATATTCATTTTCTGGTGTTTTAAATCCAATAACATTGCATCCTGTTTTTCTTCGCACATCTAAATCTACAATAGTTTTGTTTAAAAACTTTTTTGGCAAGTCATTTACCGATATTTCTTTTAAATTAGCAATAGCATTTCCTTCTCCTTCTAAAGTCAATCTATCTACAAACTCAATAACATCAGGGGTTACCACCAAAGAGGCCATATGTGCACCTCCTAATTTATCTGGCATAATTACATTGCTTGCACCTGCTATTTTTAGCTTACTATATGAGCTTTCTTTAGAAGCTCTACTTATTATTTTACACTTTTTATTTAACTGATTTGCAGATAATACTACAAACAAATTATCGGCATCAGAGGGTAATGTAGTAATTAAGTAAGCTGCTGTTTTTATTCCTGCTTTTAACAAAGTTTCATCAGTAGTAGAATCTCCATTAATAACTAAAACTCCTTTAATATCTAACCCAGCTACCAACTCTTTATCTTTTTCTATAACCACAAATTTTTGATTGTAATTTTTTAGTGTAATAATGGCCTGTTTACCATTTCTACCATACCCACAAACAATGGTGTGTCCTTTTAAATTATCAATAGTTTTTTGCACTTTTTTAAGTTTTAAATGATGTAAAAATTGTCCGCTTACCAAATATTCTGAAAACATAGAAATTGCATAACCAAAAACAGTAATACTTGTTAAAATTAACAATATAGTAAATATTCTTGCTTCTTGGTTTAGAGGATGTACCTCTCCAAAACCTACCGTAGTTACGGTAATTACCGTCATATACAATGCCTCTACAAAGTTATAATTGGCCAGCACCATATACCCTGCAACACCTATTAAAATAATAATGATAAGAAAGCCTATTGCTCTATTAATTTTAGTTTTAAACCCACTCATTGGTTATAAATCAAAAACGGAGCTCCGTTTGGTGTAAATCATATCTTTTAAGCGTAATAAGAATGCTAATGTAAGATAAACCCCAAAAGACAATCCAACCGTAACAAAAGATATATAAATAAAAAATAGCCGAACATTTGTGGCACGCATCCCCAATCTATCTGCCAATCGAGAAGATACATCATATCCGTTTCTTTCAAAAAAGTGGCGTACTGAGTGGATAAATTTCATTGTTATTAATTTTATTGCAAGATAGTATTTTTTGATGATTTGTCTCTTACATATAAGCTAAAAGTAGATTGGTTTCTGTAACTTTGCACCTTTTGGCAAAATCCATTTATTTGAAAGAGCAAGAATATATAGAAGTTTACGGTGCAAGAGTACACAATTTAAAAAATATTGATGTAAAAATTCCTCGTGAAAAACTCGTAGTAATTACAGGTTTAAGCGGTAGTGGTAAATCTTCTTTAGCCTTTGATACCATTTATGCTGAAGGGCAAAGACGTTATATAGAAACTTTTTCTGCCTATGCTCGTCAGTTTTTAGGTGGATTGGAACGACCAGATGTAGATAAAATTGACGGACTCTCTCCTGTAATTTCTATCGAGCAAAAAACCACCAATAAAAATCCACGCTCTACCGTAGGAACTATTACAGAGATTTATGATTTTTTACGATTACTTTTTTCTCGTGCCTCGGATGCTTACTCATACACAACCAATGAGAAAATGGTAAGCTATAGCGATAAACAGATAAAAAAATTAATTCTTTCTGATTTTGCTGATAAAAAAATTGCCGTTTTAGCACCGTTAATTAAATCGAGAAAAGGACATTACAGAGAATTATTTGAGCAAACTGCAAAACAAGGTTTTATACGAATTCGTGTAAATGGCAACATACAAGAAATTGTAAAAGGGATGCGTTTAGATCGCTACAAGACACATGATATTGAGGTGGTTATTGATCGGTTAGTTGTAAACAAATCTGCAGAAAAACGCTTAGAAGAAACCATAAAAACTGCTTTATACACTGGTAATAATATTTTAATGGTGGTAGATTTAGAAACCGACCAACCTAGATATTTTAGTAGAGATTTAATGTGCCCAAGCACAGGAATTGCCTATCCAAACCCAGAACCAAATACGTTTTCTTTTAATTCGCCAAAAGGTGCTTGTACAAAATGCAGTGGGTTGGGTATTACACAAGAAATCAACTTAAAAAAGGTAATTCCAAATGATAGTATTTCTATCAAATCTGGTGGAATTATTCCGTTAGGAGAACAAAAAAATAGTTGGATTTTTAAACAAATAGAACATATCGCAGAACGCTATAAGTTTAAATTAACCGACCCAATTTCTAAAATATCAAAAGAGGCAATACAAATTATTTTACACGGGGGCAATGAAAAATTTGAAATAAAATCAAAAACCATTGGTGTTACCAGAAATTACGAAATAGATTTTGAAGGCATTATCGCTTTTATAGAAACCCAGTACAAACACAGCGAAAGTACTTCTATAAAACGTTGGGCAAAAGGTTTTATGGAAGAAGTTACTTGCAGTACTTGTAATGGAAATCGTCTTAAAAAAGAAGCCTTACACTTTAAAATTACGAATAAAAACATCAGCGATTTAGCAAAAATGGATATTGTTGAATTGGCAGATTGGTTTGCAAATATTGAAAAAAAACTATCTAAAAAACAATTGATGATTGGGGCAGAAATCATCAAAGAAATTAGAACTCGCATTCAGTTTTTGTTAGATGTTGGCTTAGAATATTTAACCATTGATAGAACCTCAAAATCATTATCAGGAGGAGAAGCACAACGGATTCGCTTGGCAACACAAATTGGCTCACAATTGGTGGGTGTTTTGTATATTTTAGATGAACCAAGCATCGGATTACATCAACGAGATAATCAAAAATTAATAGATTCTTTGGTAAAACTACGTGATATTGGTAATTCTGTAATTGTGGTAGAACATGATAAAGATATGATAGAGCATGCAGATTTTGTCTTAGATATTGGTCCTGGAGCAGGAAAGCACGGAGGAGAAATTGTAAGCAAAGGTACTTTTAAAGACTTAAAAACCCACAAAACACTTACTGCAGATTACTTAACCAATAGAAAAACGATTGCAATTCCTAAAAAACGAAGAAAAGGAAACGGAAAAACCATCAAATTATCAGGAGCTACAGGAAATAATTTAAAAAATGTAACTGTAGAGTTTCCTCTCGGAAAAATGATTTGCGTTACTGGTGTTTCTGGAAGTGGAAAATCGACTTTAATTAATGAAACCCTCTACCCTATTTTAAATGCACATATTTATAGAGGAGTAAAAAAACCAATGCCTTATAAAAAAATTATAGGGCTAGAACATGTAGATAAAGTAATTGATATAGACCAATCTCCTATCGGAAGAACCCCTCGCTCTAACCCTGCAACTTATACAGGAACTTTTGGAGAAATTAGAAGCTTATTTTCTAAAACTCCAGAAGCTGCTATCCGTGGTTACAAGCTAGGCAGATTTTCATTTAATGTAAAAGGAGGGCGTTGTGAAACCTGCCAAGGAGGTGGTGTAAGAGTAATAGAAATGAACTTTTTGCCAGATGTTCATGTAGAGTGTGAAACTTGTCAAGGGAAACGTTTTAATAGAGAAACGTTAGAAATTCGTTACAAAGGAAAATCAATTTCTGATGTATTAAATATGACGATTGATGATGCTGTAATCTTCTTTAAACTCATTCCTAAAATCCACAGAAAACTAAAAACCATACAAGATGTTGGCTTAGGGTATATTACACTCGGGCAACAATCTACCACACTTTCTGGTGGAGAAGCACAACGTATAAAATTAGCTACAGAACTCTCTAAAAGAGATACAGGAAATACCTTTTATATTTTAGATGAACCCACAACAGGGTTACACTTTGAGGATATTCGTGTTTTAATGGAGGTGCTAAATAAACTTGCCAACAAAGGAAACACTGTTTTAATTATAGAACATAATATGGATGTCATAAAATTAGCAGATTATATTATAGACATTGGTTTAGAAGGTGGTAAAAACGGAGGAAAAGTATTGTGTACAGGTACTCCAGAATATATTGCAAAACACAAAACAAGTTATACTGCTACATTTTTAAAAAGAGAATTAACGACTAGTTCTTAGCTTCTTGTTTCTAAAAACAAAATCATTTTCTTATTTTTGTGCAAACAAAAAATAATCAAGTAATGTCAGAAATATTTACACTAGGAAATTTATTTACCTTATTAATGCTTATATTACTACAGGCTGTATTGGGTTTTGACAACTTATTGTACATTTCTTTAGAATCTAAAAAAGCACCAAAAAAAGATAGAAAAAAAGTCCGTAAAATGGGGATTCTAATAGCCATTGTATTAAGAATTGTACTTTTATTTTTAATTGTATCTCTCATCAGTATTGTAAAGGAACCTATTTCTTTTTTAACAGGTCATATTGGAGATGCTACATCATTTTCTTTTAACGGACACAGTATTATTGTTTTAGTAGGTGGTGGTTTTATTGTTTATACTGCTATAAAAGAAATTTGGCATATGATTTCTAACAATGATTTAGAAGGTGTTAAAAAGGATTCTAGAACTAAAAGAAATACAAATTCTGTAATTATTTCTATTGTAATTATGAATTTAGTGTTCTCTTTTGATTCTATTTTAGCAGCTATTGGGTTGACAAATGAAATTGGAAATTATACTGCAGAAATGATTATTATGTCTATTGCCATCATCATTAGTGGTTTAATTATGCTTCTTTTGGCTGATAAAGTTTCTGAATTCTTAAACAAAAACAGAATGTATGAAGTTTTAGGACTTTTTATTCTTTTTATTGTTGGAATTATGTTGGTAACCGAAGGTGGTCATTTAGCTCATTTAGAGTTTTTTGGTAATAAAGTTGAACCGATGAACAATACTACTTTTTACTTTATTATAGCTATTTTGGCTATTGTTGATGTCGTTCAAAGCAAATACCAACAAAAAATTATTAAGCAAGAAAAGAAAGAGAAACTTTAAATAGAAAAGGCATCTACAAGACACTTTACTTTCTGACGGTTAAAAACTGATTTGATTTAAATTGATACTATATTCTATACGCTGATTATCTTTTATATCCCAAATTTCAGCTTTTATTGTTGGGCTTGTTTTAGACCAATCTATTGTTAATAACCCAAAATGATTTTCCATAATTGGCCCTTCAATTCTGTTTCTATTGGGTGTCGCAAAATGCCATGTAGAAGAAAGACCACTAGAAGTAATATCATAAATTGGATACAAATTTGGTACTTCTAATTTAGAAATTTCTGCATAATGTACATCTCCAGATAAAAACAACACACCATTGGCCTTGGTTTCTTTAATCAAATTTAAAAAGCGTTGTTGTTCATACGGAAAATTTGCCCAAGATTCATATCCGTTATACTCTACTCCAAATTGTGTACCCGAACCAATTAAACGAATATCTGCTGATTTTTGTAGTTCTTTTTTTAGCCATTCCCATTGCTTTTTTCCTAAAAAAGTAGAGTCTTTATTAATGTGTGGAGCATAATCTAAATGATAAAAATACCTATGATCATTCTTTACCTCTCCATTGTATGTCTTTAAATCATCTCTAAATGTTCTATTATCTAATAAAATAATTTGTAATTTTTTGCCATTAATCTCTTTCATGTACGAAGTATAAATCCCTTTATGTTTCCACCTATCTGAATCTTTTGGTTCATTAAAAAAATTTAAAAAAATCTCTTTAGATTCTTCTTTTTTTGAATAGTGTCTTCCTACATCATTAACCCCATAATCATGGTCATCCCATATAGAAATGATATCTACATTTTTCTTTAAGTTTTGGTATGTTCTTTTTTTATTTAATTGTTGGTATTTTTTTTTGAGAAGATTCATATCTTCAGTATCTCCATAAATATTATCTCCCAAAAAGATAAATAAATCTGGCTTATGTTTTACAACAAGATTAAATACTTCTAAACTATCTGTAAGCCTTCCACAAGAACCAAATGCTATTTTTGTGATGCTACTTTTAACACTTTCTTTTTTTCTTTCTTGAGAACAAGAAAATAATAAAATTACAATTATGTATAAGGCTTTGAATTTCATTTTTTATGATTGATTAGCTAGTTAAATATTGGTTTTCACTGTCCAACAAATTCTTTAACCGTTTATATATTTTTATTAGTGTCCGATAAAAGTACAGATTTTATTTAAAAGAAAGACTTCTCTCAATAAAATTGTTGCTATTTTTATAAACAACATTATGTTTATTAAAAAGGCAAAGTTATATATCAAAAATTTAAAAAAAACTTACGATTAATCTACACTATTAAATGATAAAATGCCACTTTTATTTCTTAATTTATTAAACACTAAATATACTCAAATACAAAAATATCTATCATTAGTAATAATTTTCTTTAATTTATTTTTAAAAATAGCAAATATTTTTACAAAATACTTTTTCTACTTTTCTTTTATTTCTGTAATTTTGGCTTTACTATAAATTGGACTGATTTTTATGAAAAACCAATCTTTCTAATCTAACATTTTATACTATGGGTTTTAAAAAACATGCCAACAAAAAATTTGATTACAAACCAATATACTATAAAGGAGAAAAAAATCCGTACCAACTTACTCATAAATTTGATGATTTTAGAACCTCCGTTGGTAAAAATAAAGGATTAAAGGCTAAATTTACCACAGCTTATGATGAATTAAAATCCGTAAAAAAAGTAAATAAAATAATCCTATATATTGTTTTTATTTTACTATTCCTTTTTTTATATATTATAGATTTTGATTTGTCTATTTTTTATCCAAAAGGTTAATGGCAGATATTATTCAATTATTACCAGACCACGTAGCCAACCAAATTGCTGCAGGAGAAGTAGTACAGAGACCCGCTTCTGTAGTAAAAGAACTCTTAGAAAATGCTATTGATGCAGGTGCAACTTCTATAAAACTGCTCTTAAAAGATGCAGGTAAAACCTTAGTGCAAGTAATTGATAACGGAAAAGGAATGAGCAATACAGATGCTCGTTT
Organism: uncultured Flavobacteriaceae bacterium; assembly: GCA_964655975.1. Classification (GTDB taxonomy): domain Bacteria; phylum Bacteroidota; class Bacteroidia; order Flavobacteriales; family Flavobacteriaceae; genus Polaribacter. The sequence continues at coordinate 6,590 of CAZZPG010000017.1, read as the reverse complement.
GTCTTTTGAACGTCATGCCACTTCTAAAATTAGAAATGCAGATGATTTATTTAACCTAAACACCAAAGGATTTCGTGGTGAAGCTTTGGCTTCTATTGCTGCCATTGCACATGTTGAGCTAAAAACAAAACAAGAACAAGAAGAATTAGGTACACATATAAAAATTCAAGGTAGTAAAATTATTAATCAAGAAGTTATCTCTACCTCTAAAGGAACAAGTATTGCAGTAAAAAATTTATTTTATAATATACCTGCAAGACGTAATTTCTTAAAATCTGATACCATTGAAACCCGTTATATTATTGATGAATTTCAACGAGTAGCTTTGGCACATCCTTCTATTTCTTTTTTACTTCACCATAATAATAACGAAATATATCACTTAAAAGAAAACAACCTGCGCAAACGTATTGTGGCTATTTTTGGTGCTAAAATGAATGAAAAATTAGTCCCTATTGATGAGCATACAGATATTATTACTATCAACGGATTTATAGCAAAACCTAATTTTGCAAAGAAAAGAAGAGGAGAGCAATTCTTTTTTGTTAATAATCGGTTTATAAAAAGCTCCTATCTAAATCATGCTGTAATAAATGCATTTGATGGTTTGTTAGAAAACGGACATCATCCTTCTTACTTCTTATATTTAACCGTTCCTACCAATAGTATCGACATAAATATTCATCCTACAAAGACAGAAATAAAGTTTGATAATGAAAAAGCCTTATATTCCATTTTAAGAGCAACGGTTAAACACAGTTTAGGGCAATATAATGTAGCACCTATATTAGATTTTAATAAAGACGCAACCTTAGATACACCTTATCAATTTAATGAAAAAACCAATAGAAATGTACCAAAAATTACGGTAGACCCTAATTTTAATCCATTTAAGAGAGAACAAAATCAAGCTACTTTTTCTTCTAATCAGCATCAAAACTACAAGAAAGAAACCACTAATTGGGAGGCATTATATACAACAGACAATCCGTTTAAAGAAGCACAACAAGAAAATTTATTTGATCAAAACGTAACGACTGAAACTAGAAAAACCTTTCAAATTCAAAAAAAATATTTGTTAAGTACCATAAAATCTGGTATTGTATTAATTCATCAATCTTTGGCACACCAACGGATATTGTATGAAGAGTTTTTAGAAAAAATTACAGTAAAAGAAGCTAGTAGTCAGCAATTATTATTTCCTGTAAAAATTGCATTTTCATCAGCAGAAATAGAAATGATTTATACCATAAAAGCAGACTTAGAAAGTGTAGGGTTTCAATTTGAAGAATTTACAAAAAAAAACATAACTATAAATGGTATACCTACTTCAATTGCAGAAAGTCAAGTCACCATTATTTTAGAACAGTTACTAAACGACATCAACTTAGAAGTACCAGATAGTAGTTTTAGTCATTTTGACGTGATGGCAAAATCATTTGCCAAAACATTGGCAATAAAAACAGGATTAGTTTTGTCTGAAACAGCACAAGAAAATTTAGTATATAATTTATTTTCATGTAAAGAACCTTCGGTTTCACCTACAGGAAAACCCACTTTTAAAACCTTAACTTTGCAAGAAATAGACCATATTTTTAATAGCTAACCTATGAATAGTAAACTTACAGAAGGAATCAAACATTTAATTATCATTAATGTTATCTTTTTTATTGTACCACAACTTTTAAAAATGGATTTTACAAATGCTTTAGCATTGCATTTTCCTAAGAACGGTAATTTTGGCATTTGGCAATATGTATCTCATCTTTTTATGCACGGTAGCTTCTCTCATATTTTATTTAATATGTACGGTTTATGGGCTTTTGGTACGCCTTTAGAGCAAATGTGGGGTAGAAATAAATTTCTATTCTTCTATTTTTCGGCAGGTTTAGGTGCAGGAATTATTTATACCTTAGTAAATTATTATCAGTTTAATGGTATTTATGAGCAACTTATAAATATGGGGATTTCTTCTACTGATATTCAAAATATTTTAGATTCTGGCAGATATAATAATGATATCATTACGTTATCAAACCAAACTATGAGTGAATTTTATAGTTTATACCACACACCTGCCGTTGGTGCTTCTGGTGCTGTTTACGGTATTTTAGTTGCTTTTGGATTAGCATTTCCTGACGCAAAATTAGCATTGATATTTTTTCCAGTCCCTATTGCTGCAAAATATTTTATTCCTGTGATGATTTTAGGAGATTTATTCTTCGGAATGACAAAATATTCAATAGGAAATATAGCTCATTTTGCACATATTGGAGGTGCTTTAATTGGGTTTATAATTGCTTGGTATTGGAAAAAAAATCAATTTAAAATACATTAATGAGTTTTATACACAACATACAAACCAAATACAAATACGCTACTATTGTAGAACGTTTTATTTACATTAATGTAGCTATTTTTGCCTTGGTTTTTGTTTTTAACACCCTTGGTTTTTTATTTAAAAGCAATACTAATTTATTGATAAGCTGGTTTGTTTTACCTGCTACGTTTAGTGAGTTTATAACCAAACCTTGGACACTTATTACCTATGGTTTTTTACACATTAGTTTTCTTCATATTCTTTTAAATTTAATTGCCTTATATTATATAGGAAATTTATTTGTACAATATTTTACCCCCAAACAATTTGTAACTTTTTATGTTTTAGGAACAGTTTTTGGTGGGCTCATTTTTTTACTTAGCTATACTTATTTTCCTGTATTTTCTAAAGCCTCCTCATTTAGTGTACTCTTAGGAGCATCAGCAGGAATATCTGCCATATTTATAGGGATTGCTACCTATATACCTAATTATCAGTTAAAAATCAGGTTTATTGGCTTTGTAAAACTGTGGCACTTGGCAGCCGTTTGGGTTGGCTTAGATATTATACAAATTCCTGTTGGTAATTCGGGTGGTCATTTTGCTCATTTAGGAGGTGCTTTATTTGGTTTTTTATATGTAAGTTTTGCAAGTAATACTTCTATTGATTTATGGGGTGATTTTTTATCTTTTTTAAAAACAAAACAAAAACCTTTAAAAACCGTTTATAAATCAAGGAAAAAACCAACATCAAGGGTGAAAAGTAAAAATAAGCATCAACAAAAAATTGATGAAATTTTAGATAAAATTAGTAAATCTGGTTATGATACACTAACTAAAGAAGAAAAAGCATTTTTGTTTCAACAAGAAAAATAATGAAAAAATTATCACTTATAAATAAAATATTATTTTTCTTGAACTCTATATTAGCAGCAATATTGTTCTTATCTTATTTTTTACCCTATGTTTCGCCAAATACAATACCTTCTTTTGGTGTATTTAGTTTGTTAGTACCTATGTTAATAGTTGTTAATGTTTTATTTTTTATTTATTGGATTGTAAAATTTAAGAAGCAATTTTTTCTTTCTGGTCTTATTTTGGGTATTGGATGGTTATTTTCATCACCTTTTTATAAGCTTTCAGAAAAAAAAATATTGTTAAATAATGATATTAAAATTATGAGTTATAATGTGCGTACATTTAATTTTTATAAATGGAATGAAGATATATTAACTGCACAAAAAACATTTGATTTTATTGCAGAAAAGAATTCAGATTTTTTATGTATTCAAGAGTTTTACGAATCACCAAAAATTAATTTTACATATCCTTATAAATACATTAAAACCAAGTCTAAAACTGATAAATTTGGGTTAGCTATTTACTCTAAATATAAGATTATTAACTCGGGTTCATTAGATTTTAAAAATAGTACTAATAATGCTATTTTTATTGATATTGTAAAAGAAGAAGATACTATTAGAATCTATAATTTACATTTAGAATCATTAAAAATCAATCCAAATAAAGAGAATTTTGGTGAAAAAAGTTCAGAAAAATTATTTAAGCGATTAGAAAAATCTTTTCAAAAACAAGCCATACAAACCAAACAATTTTTAACTCACGAACAACAATTTAAAGGTAAAAAAATAATTTGTGGTGATTTTAATAATACTGCTTATTCTTGGGTGTATAAACAAATATCTAAAAATAAAAAAGATGCGTTTATAGAAGCTGGTAGTGGTATTGGCAAGTCTTTCAACTACCCATTTCCTATGCGTATTGATTTTATTTTGGTAGATAATAGTATAGAGGTTAACCAATATAGAACTTTTAAGGTAAAATACTCAGACCATTTTCCTATTATGGCTCGTATTAATTTTACAAAAAATTAAAACTCATAATCTCTCTCTACTTTGGCAATACGCACTTTAAAGGTTTTGTACCAAGTAGTACGCCCTTTATTTCTTGCTTCGGTATGGTCTACATTTATTTTCCAGTTTTTAATGGCTTCTAAACTATCCCAATAAGAAATTGTAATTCCTATTTCTTCTTTAACAGATTCAACACCTAAAAATCCTTTTTGTTTTTTTGCTAAGGCTAGCATTTTTTTAGCAGTAACATTGTATCCATTATCAATATGGGTTCTTATACTGGTAAAAATTACTGCGTAATATGGGGTTTTTGGTGTGTTTGCTATCATAAATAAATTTCATATTTTGTTTCTGGTAATTGTAAATCTTTCTTACGTTCTATAGCAAAATCCAAAAATCATTACTTAATTCGGTGTATTTATTAATTAGTTTAGATAACTCCTTTTTATCTTCTTCAAAACTTTTTACCTTTCCTGTGGCATATTGCATTACCTTAAGATTACTTTGCATTTGATGAAAATCATCAATATCAGAAAACGTTAATTTCCGAACTCTTAATCTATCTGTATCAAATATCATCATATTGTTGTAAATTTGTAGCCATAAATGTACAGTAATGAATGCAGATAAAAAAGTAGCTTTTTATACCTTAGGATGTAAACTCAATTTTTCAGAAACTTCTACCATTGCTCGTAATTTTGTAAATGAAGGATTTGATAGAGTTGGTTTTGATGAAATTGCAGATGTGTATGTAATTAACACCTGTTCTGTAACTGACAATGCTGATAAACGTTTTAAACAAGTGGTAAAATTTGCTTTAAAAAAAAACGAAAATGCGTTTGTAATTGGTGTGGGGTGTTATGCACAATTAAAACCTGAAGAATTGGCAAAAATAGATGGGGTTGATTTGGTGCTAGGTGCTACCGAAAAATTTAATGTTACCAGTTATATTAATGATTTAACCAAAAATGAAATAAGCAAAGTACATTCTTGCGAAATTGATGAAGCTAATTTTTATGTAAGTGCCTACTCTATTGGAGATAGAACCCGTGCTTTTTTAAAAGTACAGGACGGTTGTGATTACAAATGTACCTATTGTACTATACCTTTAGCCCGTGGAATTTCTCGTAGTGATACCTTACAAAATGTGCTGAATAACGCAAAGAAAATATCATCAAAAGGCATTAAAGAAATTGTTTTAACTGGTGTAAATATTGGTGATTATGGTAAAGGAGAGTTTGGTGATAAAAAGCATGAACATACTTTTTTAGAACTCGTAAAAGCATTAGACAGCGTTAAAGGGATTCACAGACTTAGAATTTCATCAATAGAACCCAACTTGCTAAAAGACAAAACGATTGATTTTGTTGCAAATTCTAAAACATTTGTACCACATTTTCATATTCCACTACAAAGTGGTAGTGATGAATTACTAAAGAAAATGAAACGTAGGTATTTACAAGAGACCTACACAAACAGAGTGCAAAAAATTAAAGAAATAATGCCAAATGCCTGTATAGGTGTAGATGTAATTGTTGGTTTTCCAGGAGAAACAAATGAGCTTTTTTTAGAAACTTACAACTACCTAAATGAGATGGATGTTTCTTATTTACACGTATTTACCTACTCAGAAAGACCCAATACAGAGGCTACAGAAATGAAAAAAATTGTACCAAAAAACATACGAACTAAACGTAGTAAAATGTTACGAGGTTTGTCTGTAAAAAAACGTAGAGTTTTTTATGAAAGTCAATTAGGAAACACTCTTACCGTTTTGTTTGAAAGCGAAAACAAAGACGGTTTTATACACGGATTTACAGAAAATTATATAAAAGTAAAAACTCCTTGGAGTTCTAAATTAGTAAATACCTTACATAAAATTATACTTACAAAAATTGATAAAGATGGTTTGATAAGGTTTAATTTTGTTTCTTAATTATATAAAATTATTATAAATATCCAAAAAACACCCCAAATGAAATACATTTCTATTTTTATTCTCTTACTTTCTTTCAGTTGTAAACCAACAATAAAAAAAGAAAAAACAACTACAAAAATTTCTATTCAAAAAAAGAAAAAAGAAATAAAAAAAAAATCTTATAGAGAAGTAAAAGAGTTTATAGCAGTTTTAAAAAATCCGAAAAATCTTATAGAAGCAAAAACTATAATTTCTAATAATGGTTTTACCTTTAAAAAATTACTTTTTAATAAAAAAACTTTAAAAATACTTTTACTAGAAATTCCTATTGAAAAACAAGAAATTCAAAAAGAAAAACTTTTAAAATCTAATGCTTTTAATTTAGTAACAAATTTTGATGATAAAACATCTAAAAACCTTATTAATAAATTTAATAATACACTTATAAAACTTAATAAAACAGCTTTTGCTGGAGAATG
>CAZZPG010000016.1:17289-18214 GCA_964655975.1 uncultured Flavobacteriaceae bacterium | reverse complement strand
TCTATAAGGCTCTTCTGTGCCTTTAGTAATTAAATCATCTATCAAAACACCTATATATGCTTCGTTTCTTTTTAAAATAAAAGGTTCTTTGTGTTGAATCTTTAAAGCCGCATTAATACCCGCCATCAATCCTTGTGCAGCAGCTTCTTCATATCCTGTAGTTCCGTTAATTTGTCCTGCAAAAAATAAATTTTTTATCAACTTGGTTTCTAAAGAGTGTGTGAGCTGTGTTGGCTGAAAATAATCATACTCTATCGCATATCCATATCGTAAAACTTTTACATTTTTAAAACCTGCAATAGATCTAATTGCTTTGTCTTGCACGTCTTCTGGTAGCGATGTAGAAAATCCATTTACATACACTTCAATCGTATCCCATCCTTCTGGTTCTACAAAAATTTGATGTCTATCTTTGCTTGCAAATCTATCTATTTTATCTTCAATAGATGGGCAATATCTAGGCCCCGTAGATTGAATTCTACCTGTAAACATTGGCGATCGATTAAATCCTTCTCTTAAAGAATTGTGCACATCTATACTAGTATATGTTAAATAACAAGAGCGTTGTTTTACTAATGGGTGTATTTCTTCTAAAAATGAAAATTTCTCTGGATATTCATCTCCAGGTTGTTCTAACATTTTAGTATAATCTAAAGAGCGTCCATCTACTCTTGGTGGTGTTCCTGTTTTCATTCTACCAGATTCAAAACCAATAGCAACTAGGTCTTCTGTAATTCCTTTTGATGTTCCTTCTCCTGCTCTACCCCCTCCAAATGTTTTTTCTCCAATATGAATCAATCCATTTAAAAAAGTACCAGCAGTAATGATAACTGTTTTGGCTTTTATTTCTAAACCCAAAGCTGTTTTTACACCAATAATTTTATTATCTTCAAAAATTAATCCGTTAACAGCGTCTTGATAAAAA
>CAZZPG010000016.1:0-17279 GCA_964655975.1 uncultured Flavobacteriaceae bacterium | reverse complement strand
ATTGTTCAGCTCTATTATCGAGATAAAGAGGGTCTAAATTATTGATTTGTTCTAACTGATTACGCCATTCTTCTGCAAAACGCATACGGTCAGATTGTGCACGAGGACTCCACATTGCAGGTCCTTTTGATTTGTTTAACATCTTAAACTGAATCGCTGTTTTATCAGTAATAATAGCACTATACCCTCCTAACGCATCAATCTCTCTTATAATTTGCCCTTTTGCAATTCCTCCCATAGCAGGATTACAACTCATTTGAGCGATGTTTTGCAAGTTCATAGTAATTAACAAGGTGTGTGCTCCTAGGTTTGCACTTGCCGCCGATGCTTCACTACCTGCGTGACCTCCTCCTACTACAATTACATCATATGTTGTTGTAAATAAACTCATTTTATTGTTCCACGTGAAACTTATTTATTAAACAATTGAATATCAATTAATTAATTTTAAATATTCGTTTTCTTTGCTACGCATCCTTCCTTTTTCTTCAGATGATTTGTCTTTAAACCCAATATAATGCAATACTCCGTGTATCATTACTCTACGGATTTCATCATTAAAAGAAACCTTAAAATCTTGGGCATTTTCTTCTACTCTTGCTACAGAAATAAAAATATCTCCATTAATTAATTTTCCTAAAGAATTATCAAAACTAATAATATCTGTGAGTGTATCGTGTTGCAAAAACTCAATATTTAGTTTTAACAAATACGCATCATCACAAAAAATATAATTGATTTCACCCAACTCAAAACCTTCTTCTTCTATACAGTTTTGTATCCAAATAGAAAGATTTTTTTCGTCTTTTAATTTAAAATTGGTTTCGTAATTAAAGGCAATCATATCAATTTTTTTTCTTTGGAACAGCAAAATACTCCTGTACCTTTTTCTTGTAATTTTGTCGCAAAGGTAATGATTGTCTGTTTAATATTTCTGTTTGATTGTAAAAGAGCTTTTTAAATTGAAGTTCTTTTAATTTCTTTTGTTGATATTCTTTAGTATTGGTAGTCGATTTTCTTTTTTTATCCTTCCCTTGTTCAAAAGTAGCTTTTTTTAACTTTAACAACTCGTACTGTAAGCGTTTCATTTTTTGAAGTGTTTGTAAATTAAAACCTTTTTCTAAGATGTCATTTTCTAATTCCTCCATAGTTTTTAAAGCTTTTTTTGCAGTACCTTTTCCGTCTTTTCCTTGTTTAATTGCATCTTGTAATTGTTGGCGCAACATACTTTGTTGTTGATAAATTTTAAACAACTCCCCATTCATTTGTTCTTCATTACTTTCGCCTCCATTTCCTTGTTTTCCATCTTTCCCCTTCTCTCCATTCTTACCATTTCTATTATCTTTTCCTTTCTTACTACCTTTTCCTTTCTTGCCACCTTTTTCATTTTCATTTGGTTTTCTTCCTTTCTTCCCTTTCCCTTTTTTCATTCCTTTTTTCATTTTCTCTGAAAGTCCTTTTTGTTTTTCAATTAAATCTGGCAAGCTAAACGACTTCCCTCCTTTTTTACCTTTTCCAGACATCGATATCGAGTTTTTCATATTGGTTAAAATACTACTCAAATAATCGGCTAAAGTATTGGCGGCAGTCATTACATAGCGTTGATTAGAAATAGCATTGGTAAACTTATTTTCGGTAAAATTTTCTAATGATGCCTCTAAATTGTAATGTGCTGACGCTAAATGATCCTGAATTTTAGCAGATAATTTCGGCAAACGCATAGACAAGACATATAAACTATCATCTATATGATTAAAATAGGTTTTAATATCGTGCTGTTTTTTAAGTGAATTTCCAAAATCTGGATGCTTGGTAGAAATACTGGTAAACTTTTTCATCAATACCTCTTGTTTATAAGAAAATATAATGAGGTTTTCTAAAATTTTACGTAAATCATCCATGTTTTCTTCAATAGAATTTCCTTGCATATCCTTCATCCTTTTTTTCATTTTCTGACTCATTTTTTTCATCTTTTTTGATGCTTTTTTCTGACTCTTTTTTGCTTCGGATGATTCTTGTTGCTTAATTTTTTCTTCAGATTTATTTAACTCTTTATTAATATTATCTTGTTCCTCTTCCGTCTCTGGAAGTTTCATTGGTTTTTTTAACTTTTCATTGTCTCTTTGCAATTCTTGTAGTTCACCCTCTATCTTTTTAAACTTTTTATTGATTTCTTTTTGAACCACCAAATTATCTTCTTTTTGCTTTACTAATTTATCTTCTTTTTTTGCTAATTCTTCTAATTTGTTAGCAATTTGAACCGTTTTTTGTTCAATATAAAAACGTTTGGTCATTTCCAAAATACGTTCTAAACTACGTTCTTGTTGCTTGTTTTGTTGGGCTAATTCTTTGGTCTTTTTAATTAAACCCTCCTTATTTAATTTGTTTGTCATTTTTTGAATTTCATCCATCAACCGTTGTTGATGCTTCATTCTCTTTAACTCTTCAATCCGTTTTTTTAACGATTCTTTTTTCTCTTGTAATGATTTTGTAGCTTCCTTTTTCTCTTCAAAATTTTCTTGCAATTTATCGGTTTGTCGCTGCATCATTTTTTTGTATTGCTGCTGGCGTTTTATATAGTTATCTATCTTCTTTTTATCATTCCAAGTTAAGTTTTTCTTCTTCTGAAAATCTTGTTGTATTTTTTCTAAATCTTTCTGCTGTTTCTTTTGTTGCTCAATATTTGTTTCTAGACTATTAATGGTGTTTTTTTGTTCTTGTAAGAATTCTTGTGCAATATCTTCTTTACTTTTTTGTAGGTATTGGAACTTCTTACTCAACGTTTTTTTAGAGCCATTTACACCATCATTATCAAAAACCTGAAAAAATAGCTCATAATTTATACCTTCTTCTAAATTTAATCCATCAGGAAATTGATAATAAAACGTTTGAATGGTTTCTTTAGTTATTGGTAAAGAAACCTGTTGTTTCTTTTGAGGATTTTGAACATTATAGCACACCAACTGTAATCTTTTTAAGCCATAATCATCAGAAATTTGACCTACAAATTGTGCTGTTCCACGTGAAATACTATCAATATTAGATTTTACAGTTATTTGAGGAAGTTCATCCTTTACAACATCAACAGAAAAAGGTAAAGACTCGTAATCTTTTAATTGCTGATTAGAACTGCTTATTTGATAATTCAGTGGTTTTTTGATGCGTTTAGAAAAAGTAAATTGATGCTCTTTTTTTTCTAAAAAATCACTTCTTTTTTCTTGCTGAATAAACGCCACTTTATCGGTTTGAAATACCGTTACTTTCCACGTAATTACTGTCCCTTCTGGTACAGTAATATTTCCCGTGTTTTTTATGATATTGTTGTGTCTTTTTATATGTTTTGGATAACGTGCATCCATAATAATTTGACGAATAGTTGGCGTTTTTATGACAGAAATAGTATAGTTTTGAGAAGGGATTCCGTTTGCTTCTACATAAAAATCTAATGGTTTTGTTACTTCAGAAAACGTGTACAAAAACGTTCCGTTGCCATTATTTTGTAAATAATATTGCTGATTGTTAAAAAATATTTTTACTTCTTCTGGAGCTACTTCTCCAACCGTTTTTAACTGAATAGTAAGGGGTTTTCCTTGGATGACTTGCAAATTTTTAGTGAGTAAAGAAAAATAAAAAGGTGCTGGTGGATGATAGGCAACTGAATGATTTACAACACGTTCAAAGCTTTTTGATAAGTCAATATTTGTTCCTGTAAACAACGTAAGCAACCAAATAAAAACAGGAATGATTGCATATTTTAAATATTTAGTGTTAGTTGTAAAATCTATCGCTTTTGTAAACGGAATGGGCTGTAATGCAGTAGATTTTTGCTCGATACTTGCCAACAACAAATCCGATGGATTTGCTTCATTTTTTAGTTGTAGCACGTTTAATAATTTATCACTCACTTCAGGAAAATGATTCCCAATAATTTTTGATGCTTCTTCAAAAGAAATTCCTTTTTGTAAGCCCATCAATTTAAAAATTGGAAAAAAAATAAAACGGATAAATAAGAAGGATTCTACAAAAATAAATACCCAAAACAATACTGTTCTTGCAGTAGGTTGTAGCCATAAAAAATACTCGATAAAGAGCGTAAAAAACAGGTATAACAATCCAAAAGAAAGAAAGAAAATACTCCCTTTTATCAGCTCATTGGTGTAGTATTTTTTACTAAACTGCTGTAGTTTTTTTGTTATTTGTTGAAATCCATTCATAATGAATCAATAAAAATAGTACTTTTAACCCAACTAAAGGGGGTTTTTTCATCTTGATAGGAAAAGAATACTTAAAAATTAACATTCTTGCCGTTGTTGGTGAAAAACACCAACAATAACGAAATTAGAATTATGAAAAAACTATAAAATATTTCTGTAGCTTTATGGTTTATGGTTTAATACTTGTCTTTTTTATTTATTTTTAATAACTTAGCTAATGGAAAACAGGGAAATAACCATCTACAAAATGGAATTAAAAACAAAAGCTTTTATCTACCAAACATTATCATTTTTTTAATCATACATTTTACACTTTCTATTTTCTTTAAGAATCTACACAAAGCAATAATTGCAGGTATTACAGGGTTTATTACTGCTATTTTATCACCACAAATGAAAAAAATTACAACAGAAAATGGTGATAAAATTCAAATAAAATGGATTTTCTCGAAGAAAACCCTTTAGAAACATTATTTTATCAATAATATTAGGATGTCTGTATTGGTGAAATCATAAAATGTTTTTGGAAGTAACCAAAACACACCACTTTTATGTTTAATAAATACTGTAAATTATATAATACTTCGTATTGAAAAGTTTACAAAAAATTACACCTCACAGACCTTAAAAATCTGTAATGTCTTTTTGTATCTTTGCAGTTCAACTTTCATAAAAATGACAAACAACGTAAGAGTACGATTTGCTCCAAGCCCAACAGGTCCTTTACATATTGGTGGTGTTAGAACTGCTTTATTTAACTATTTATTTGCCAAAAAACACAACGGAACGTTTATTCTTAGAATAGAAGATACAGATCAAACCCGTTATGTTGCCAATGCAGAACAATATATTGTAGATGCTTTAGCGTGGTGTAATATTCCGTTTGATGAAGGTGTAAACAAGAATGAAAAGTTTGGTCCTTACCGTCAGTCAGAACGAAAAGAATTGTACAAAAAATATGCCGATACTTTATTAAAAACCAATTGGGCATACATTGCTTTTGATACTGCTGATGAATTAAACGCTCACAGAAAAGAGCACGAAGCCAACAAAAAAAATTTTATTTATAATTGGCACAATAGAGCTAAAGGACGTTTGGTAAACTCACTTGTTTTGTCTGATGAAGAGGTGCAAAAACGGATAGCTAATGGCGATAAATATGTAATTCGTTTTAAAATACCACAAGACGAAACCTTAGAAATGAACGACCTTATCCGTGGAAAAATTACCATAGATACTAATACCTTAGATGATAAAATTCTGTTTAAATCAGATGGAATGCCTACTTATCATTTGGCAAATATTGTTGATGATTATTTGATGAAAATTAGCCACGTAATTCGTGGCGAAGAATGGTTGCCTTCAATGCCATTACACGTATTATTGTATAGAGCCTTCGGATGGAATACTCCTGAATTTGCTCATTTACCATTGATTTTAAAACCCATAGGTAAAGGAAAACTCAGCAAACGAGATGGCGATAAATTAGGATTTCCTGTATTTCCGTTAGCCTACACCAATAAGCAAACAGGTGAAATTTCTAGAGGATACAAAGAAGATGGTTATTTTGCAGATGCTTTTATTAATATGTTGGCACTATTAGGATGGAATCCTGGAACAGAACAAGAAATTTTTTCTTTAGAGGAATTGATTCAAGTATTTGATTTAAGTAGAGTAAGTAAATCTGGAGCAAAATTTAGTCCCGATAAAACCAATTGGTTTAATCAACAATATTTACAAACAAAGTCTGATGAAGAGTTGACTATAAAGTTTTTTCCTATTCTTAATAATAAATTAAACGTCATTGCGAATGAAATGAAGCAATCTGTTTCTGATAATGAGATTACTTCGTCGCAAACTCCTCGTAATGACGGAGAGTATGTAATAAAAGTAGTTTCACTCATTAAAGAACGTGCTGTTTTTGTCAAAGATTTTTGGGATTTAAGTAGTTTCTTTTTTGTAAATCCAATAGAATATGATGCAAAAGCATCAAAAAAACAATGGAAAGAAGGAACTCCTGCTTTGATGAGTGAACTAATTATAGTACTTGAAACTATCGAAAATTTTTCATCATCAAATATAGAAACCATAGTAAAAGAATGGATAACATCCAAAGAAATTGGGTTTGGAAAAGTAATGCAACCACTTCGATTGAGTTTGGTGGGAGCTTTAAAAGGTCCTCATTTATTTGATATTATGAGTATGATTGGGAAAGAAAATACCCTTAACCGAATTAAAAATGCTATTGAAAAATTGTAATTACATCTTATTAAATTATTAAAACCTCTTAAAGAATAATTATTCTTTTTTGAGCATTTTTTATTATTATGTAACATTTTATCTTTTTTGTTCCCTTTTATAGTTTTCATCTACTTAACCTTAAAAAACACCAATTAACAACACTTGTAAAGCATTTCTAATTTTGTACCTTTACAAGAAATCAATTCATCACTTAAAAAAACTAAAAATGGAAAAATTAATATTCTTACTTCCTATCATTATTTTATTTTTAACAGGATTCTTTATTGTAAAACAACAAACAATTGCTGTTGTAGAACGATTAGGTAAATTTAAAAAAGACTATGGTCCAGGTTTTCAATTTAAAATTCCAATTATTGACAAAGTTGCTGGTCGTATCAGTTTACGTATTCAGCAATTAGATGTAATTGTAGAAACTAAAACAAAAGATGATGTGTTTGTACATTTAAAAATCTCTGTTCAGTTCCAAATACAAAGAGACCACGTATATAATGCGTTTTATAAATTACAAAACCCACACGAACAGATTACCGCATTTATTTTTGATACTGTAAGAGCAGAAGTGCCAAAAATGCGTTTAGATGATGTTTTTATTAAAAAAGAAGAAATAGCAGTTGCTATTCAACGAGAGTTAAAAGAAGCCATGTTAAACTACGGATATGATATTGTAAAAGCATTGGTTACTGATATTGATCCTGATGAAAATGTAAAAATTGCCATGAATCGTATCAATGCAGCAGAACGTGAAAAAACTGCCGCACAACACGAAGGTGATGCACAACGTATTTTAATTGTAGAACGTGCCAAAGCAGAGGCAGAAAGCAAACGTTTGCAAGGACAAGGAATTGCAGACCAACGTAGAGAAATTGCACGTGGTTTAGAGGAAAGTATGGTTATTTTAAATAGAGCAGGTATTAATTCTCAAGAAGCATCTGCTTTAATTATTGTTACGCAACACTACGATACACTACAAAGTATTGGCTCTAAATCTGGTTCTAATTTAATTTTATTACCTAATAACCCAAATGCAGCGAGTAATATGCTAACAGATGTTGTTACTGGTATGGTTGCGGCTAATAAAATTAGTACAGCTGCTAACAAAAAAAAGGAGAAAGAATAAAATATGATTGTTAAATCAAAAGATACTAAACAAAGAGAATTTAAAGGTGTTTCTTTTGAAGTTTTAGCCACAGGAAAAAAATCTATGGTGACTAAAATGAACTATAAAATTGGTGATAAAGTACCTTTACATTCTCACCCAAATGAACAAAGTGGGTTTGTAATTTCTGGTGAATATATCATTAATTATGGAGGAGTAACAGAAACTTTAAAAAAAGGAGATAGTTATTCCATTCCAGAAAATATTGAACATTCTTGGGAGGTAATTACTAAAGGAGAAGTGATTGATGTTTTTACACCACCAAGAAATGATTATCAATAAATTAAAACATCTTTAAAATAAAAAAAAATCCAAAACTTAAATTTTGGATTTTTTTTCTTCTATTTTTTCTTCGTCTTTAGTTGCTTTTTTAAATTCTTTAATTCCACTACCCAAACCTTTCATAAGTTCTGGTATTTTACGTCCTCCAAAAAGTAATAGAACAAGTATAGCAATAACAATTACTTCTGGTCCTCCAAACCATCCTAAAAATATATTTTGTGTTATCATTTTTTACGTATTTAAAGTACAAATATACAATTATTCTCTTTTCTGTATCACGCCACCAGCAATTTTTTTATCTTTATCTACTGCTGGGTTTCCTTTATAAAATATAGATCCACCAAAATTTACTTTTGCTATTAATTTTTTGTGTGTAAAAACCTCTACTTTTGCTCCTGTCCCTGCATGTACTTTAGAGTTTCCTAAAGCTTCTAGAGAAAAACCATGATAAACCCCATACAGATTTGCAGATACTTCTTGATTATTTGTTGTTCCTGTAAGTTTTATAATGCCTCCTGAAATAGATTTAACTTTTAACTCTTTCACTTTAATTACTAAATTAATAAATGCTTTTTCTTGTACTTTAATAGTTACCTTTTCTTGTTTAAGCATTTTCCCTGTAATAGTAGCACCTTCATTTGCATCTATAACGGCTATAGGTCTATTATAAAATAATTTAATTAGTACTTTTCCATTAGCTGATAATTCTGGAAATTTTAAAGACAACTTTAATGTACCGTTTACATTCTTTATCTTCACTTTTTCAGATTTTTCTCCAATAATTTCTATTTTTTGAGCATCAGAAGAAATTAATTCTAGCTCTATTCCATTATATACTTTTAGTATAGAGAAATCACCTAAATTTTTAGTGATTGTTTTTTGTGCTACCATTGTATTTACAATTAATAACACGTAAATAAATATATTATTTTTCATTTTTAAATGAATTAAAATGTTAGTAATTATAAATATAAACGTTTTTATTTTAAAAAAGTATTTATTTTTTGTTAAATTATATTTATCATATTTATGATAAATATCATATTTAGCATTCTTTTTCGATACTATTTTTGCGATAATGAAAACATCTTTGGTACATAAATTTATTTCTTTTGCATTTGCTACTGTTGTGTTAATTTATAATTTTAAAAGTGTTCCTACACTCGCTAATTTTGTAATAAACCAAGACGCTATTGCAAAAACTTTGTGTGTTCAAAAAGAAGACCAACAAGGTTGTAATGGTAAGTGTCAATTAGTAATTGCTTTAAAAAAAGATATGAAGCAACAACAAGAGTTTCCTTTACAAAATATCGAAAAAATTGCCTATGCTTTTCATTATTTTGAACCTTTAGAAAACACTTCTCTTTATAAATTTTCTGAAGATCTTAATTTAACTATTTTTGATGGTGCTTTGTATAATACCATTAACAAAAGTTATATAATTACTACACCTCCTCCTCTTTTTTGTTGATTTTTTAAGACATTCCTTACTGTTTAAAACAGTAATAATTTGCTGTTATTATACCAAATAACAGCTCAAAATTATTGTATATAAAAAACTCTTACTAAGAATTAATACTGTAAGAGAAAAATCAATTTAAAAATCTAAAAAAATGAAACGAATACATATAACCATAATCATTGCTATTATAGTAATATTATCTTCTTGTAAAAACAATACAGATACACTAGAGCTTAATGACACAGATGGTTTACAACTAGTAAAAGAATTTACAAATGCGAACCATACCGTAGAGGTTTATACTAAATCTGGTAATTTTTATACAGGATATAACCAAATAAGTGTACGAATAAAAAACAATGCAGATAATAACTATTTTAAAAATATAAGGATTCGTTGGATGCCTAAAATGCAAATGCCAACTATGACACACTCTTGTCCTAAATCTCCACTTTCAAAAAATGAAGATAAAGACACTATGTATAGTGGTTTTTTGGTCTATCAAATGACGGGTATAAATGGTAGTGGATGGTCTTTAAAATTTATGTATACCATAAACGGAACCAATTATATGGCAGAAGATACTATTGTGGTTTTACAAAGCAACAGACAAAAAGTAACTACCTTTTTAGGGTCTGATAATATTAAATATATTGCAACAATTATTGAGCCTACAAAACCAAAAATTGCAATCAATAAATTTAAAATTGGTCTCTATAAAATGGAAAATATGATGGCATTTCCTGTAGTGCCTAATTATAATATTACGTTAGATCCTAGAATGCCATCTATGGGCAACCATAGCTCTCCTAACAATACAAATTTAACCTATATAAGTGATAAAAAACTATACCAAGGTAATTTATCTTTAACTATGACAGGGTATTGGGTGTTAAATTTAAAATTACTAGACCAAAATGGTACGGTATTAAAAGGAGAAAATATTACTCCGTCGCACACAAAAAGTAGCTTTTATTTAGAACTTGAATTTTAGTTTGATTTTGAGACTTTCTGAAATTTTTTTTACTGATTGATAAAAATTAGTATGTAAAATATCTTGTTTTCAATATTTTATATAACTGCTGTTATTTATTATAACAACAACTTTTATCGTCTATCCCCTTTTTTAGAAAGTCTCTTTTTTACTATGTCTTTTGATGAAATAAACTAATCATCAATAAAAAATAATTTAAATGAAAATATATATTATAATACTATTTTATTTACTAAGTGTTTCTTTAAAATCACAAGAAAAAATTAAAAAAGATACACTAGTAAAATTAGACGAAATTATTATTAAAAGTAGAAGAGGAATTAGTAATTACAGACAAACAAAAACCTTGTCTAGTATTGATGCTTATTTAGAAAAATCAAATAAAATTACGATGATAAAACGTGGTAATTATGCTTGGGAAGCTTCTTTACATAATATGGTTACAGATAGATTAAATATTACTATAGATGGTATGAAAATTTATGGTGCTTGTACAGATAAAATGGATCCTGTAACCTCTTATGTAGATGTTTCTAACCTAGAAACCGTAAATATAAGCTCTGGGCAAGAAGGAACAGAAAATGGAAACTGTATTGGAGGGTCTATTAATTTAAAACTACCTTCTTCTAAATTTTACAATACTGGATTAAAAGGAAATATTGATGCTGGTTTTGAAACCAACGGAAATTATACATCAACAAGTGGAAATATAGCTTATTCTAGTGATAAATTTTACCTAAATACAGATGGAATCTTTAGAAAATCTAAAAATTATAAAGCTGGTGGAAATATAGAAATTTTATATTCTCAATTTCAGAAATACAATATTTCTATACAAACGGGCTATAAACTTTCTAAAAAACATCACTTACAAGCAACATTAATTTATGACAAAGCAACCAATGTTGGTTACCCTGCTTTACCTATGGATGTTTCTTTAGCAAAAGCCACTATTACATCAATCTCTCATCACTTTAAAAGTACAAAAACTGCTTTACATCATTGTGAAACAAAAATATATTTTAACACAATTACTCATACAATGGATGATACCAAACGCCCAATAGTACCTATTAGAATGGATATGCCTGGATGGAGTGACACTTATGGAATGTACTCGAAAGTAATGTTTAAAATAAAAAACCATCATCTTTCTTTTAATGTAAACACTCATTATAATCGTTCTTTGGCAGAAATGACCATGTATCCAAACAATCCAAATGAAAATAGTATGTTTATGTACACATGGCCAGATGTAAAAACAGTAGTATCTGGTATGTATATAAAAGATTTATGGAATTTAGGAAATGGTAAAAAAATACAGTTTACAACTCGTTTAGGATATCATCATAATAAAATAGATAATAAGGTTGGTTTACAAAGTTTACAAATTTATTATCCGAAGATGGAGAAGCAAAAAAACAGAATTTTAGGAAGTTTTTTTTCAAAATATACTATAAAAACCCTGTTGTTTAATATGAATTTTGGTATAGGTTATGGAGAAAGAGCTCCGTCTATTAGCGAAGGATATGGTTTTTATTTATTTAATAGTTTTGATAAGTATGACTATATTGGAAATCCAACATTAAAAAATGAAAAATCTTTAGAAGGGAGTTTTTCTATCAACTTAAAAAAGAAAAATTTTAATATTCAATTAGAAAGTAATTATTTTTATATTTCTGATTATATTATTGGTAAAACAGACCCTACATTAATTGCTATGACCATTGGTGCAAACGGAGTAAGAATATATAAAGCGTTACCAAATGCTACTGTTTTTAGTACAGTAATTAGTGGTAATTATCATTTTTCTAAAAAAATAAATATAAATGCTTCTCTTGGGTATAATTACGGAAAAGGGAGTGATGGTAATAATTTACCTTTAATTAGCCCTATTTCTTATTATACAGAACTAAATTATACTACCCATACATTTAATACTTCTGTACGTTTAAAAGGAAATAGAACACAAACAAATTACAGTGTTGCTTATGGTGAAGATAAAACTGCAGGATATACAATTTTAGACCTAAACTTTGGAAATAAGTTTACTATAAACAATAATAAAATGATTATAAAATATGGAATAGAAAATCTATTAGATAAAAATTATTCTACCTATGCAGATTGGAATAATTTTCCAAGGAAAGGACGAAATTTTTATATAAATGTTTCTTATTTGATACGTTAAAAGAAAAAAAACATTTTTTTTCTTTAACTACTCACCAACCAAAAATCTAAATGTTTGCGTTCTAAATCTGTCTTTTTCACTTTTATAATAACATCATCGCCTAAAGTAATTACATTTTTTGTTGCTTGTCCTACAATTGCATATTGTTGCTCATCAAAAATATAATAATCATCTTTTATATCTCTAATACGCACCATTCCTTCACATTTATTAGATTTTATTTCTACATAAATTCCCCATTCAGTAACACCAGAAATTACTCCTTCAAACTCTTCATCTTGATGATCTTGCATATATTTTACTTGCATATATTTAATAGAATCTCTTTCTGCCTTAGAGGCTAATTCTTCCATTTGTGATGAGTGCTTACATTTTTCTTCATAAATTTCTGCCTTTGGTGATGTTCTTCCATCTAAATAATGCTGTAATAATCTGTGGGTCATTACATCTGGATATCGTCTAATTGGTGAGGTAAAATGACTATAATAGTTAAATGCTAATCCGTAGTGACCAATATTTTGTGTGGTATATACTGCTTTACTCATGGTTCTAATTGCAAGTGTTTCTACCATATTAGATTCTGCTTTACCATGAACATCACTTAATAATTTATTTAAAGATTGAGCTGTTGTTTCTTTAGTTTCTGTATTAATTTTATATCCAAATTTACTAATAATATTTTGTAATGATGTTAATTTATCTTCATTTGGCTCATCATGTACACGATATATAAAGGTTTTTTTACTTGGTTTTCCTTTTTCTTTTCCTATAAATTCTGCTACTTTTCTGTTAGCTAACAACATAAATTCTTCAATTAATTTATTTGCATCTTTAGATTCTTTAAAATACACACCTGTTGGATTAGCATCTTTATCTAATGTAAATTTTACCTCAACTCTATCAAAAGAAATAGCCCCTGATTGCATTCTTTTTTTACGCATTTTTTTTGCTAATTCATCTAATTTTAAAGTAGCAACTACAATGTCTTTTTCTACTTCGTATTCTTTACCTGTTAATGATATTTCTGAGGGAATTGTGCAATTTAAATGATATTCAATATTGCTTTTTTGTTTCTCTGTTGGAATAATATCTTTGCTCTTTTGTTTTGGTTCTTTTAACTTATTATTATCTATCAATACCTGTGCTTCTTCATATGCAAAACGTTGATTAGAATAGGTAATCGTCCTACCAAACCATTGGTTTAATATCTGTGCTTTTTTATTGATTTCAAATACTACAGAAAAGGTTAATTTTTCTTCATTAGGGCGTAAAGAACAGACTCCATTACTTAACATTTCTGGTAACATAGGAACTACTCTATCTACTAAATATACTGAGGTTGCTCTATCATACGCTTCATCATCTAATATAGTTTTTGGTTGTAAATAGTGAGATACATCTGCAATATGAATTCCTATTTCATAATTACCATTTTCTAATTTAGTAAAAGATAAAGCATCATCAAAATCTTTTGCATCTTTTGGGTCTATGGTAAAGGTTAAATCTGCTCGCATATCTCTACGTTTTTCAATTTCTTCTTTAGTAATTGTAATAGGTAAATTTTCTGCTTCTTTTTCTACTTCTGATGGAAATTCATAAGGCAAACCATATTCTAATAAAATGGAATGTATTTCGGTATCATGATCTCCAGGTTTTCCTAAAACTTGGGTAATTTTACCAAACGGATTTTTAGAGTTTTCTGGCCAATCAGTAATGGTTGCTACCACTTTATCTCCATCTTCTGCACCATTAATTTTATTTTGAGAAACAAAAATATCTGCATACATTTTACGGTTATCTGGTATCACAAACCCAAAAGTTTTATTCATTTGTAAAACCCCTACAAACTCTGTTTTTTTCCGTTCTAAAATTTCAACAACATCAGCTTCTAATTTATTACTTCTACGTTTTTTATATATGTATACTTTTACTGTATCGCCTTGTAAACCATGATTTATGTTTACTGATGGAATAAAAATATCTTTATCAAAATCATCTGAAATAAAATAACCGTTCCCATTACTTGTTAAATCTAAGATACCAATATGGTGCTTTTTATTTTTATTTATTTGAAATTTACCTCTATCTGATTCTGTAATTTTTTTAGTAGATGTAAGTTCTGCTAACTTTCTTAAAATTTGTGTTTTACCATCTGTATCCGTAATACCTAATTTAGCTGAAATTTGCTTATAATTATAAGGTTTTGAATTATCTTCATTGAGTATTTTAAAAATATTTTGGGTTAAATTTTTTATAATTTTCCCTTTCTTTTTATAAATTTTATTTTTTCTACTCATCTGTTTTTTTCTTTTATTTTTTTATAATACTGCAAATTACAACTATTTTATGATAGTAAAGGTTATAAAAGTGTTATCAAATTATTTTTAAAAATTTCAATTATCAACATACCATATAATAATTATAATAATTTTTAAAAATTTAAAAAATAATAATGTTTATTATAGTATGTAAATAACTATAATAAAAAAGTAGTTTTAAATTTCATTTTTATAATTATTAAAAAAAATAAACAATTTATAAAATAGTAATTACTTATAAATCAACTATAATTTAATAGTTATAAACAATCAATTATATTTTTTTAAACATCATAGTGTAAAAAAAAATACATATAAAAATGTAAATAAACCTATTGTTTATTGTTAATAAATATATAGTTAAAAACTATAAAAAGTTGTATAATTCAATATTATTATTGCATTAAAATTATTATTTAATAAGCAAAAAATAATTATAAAAAAGAGTAAATAGTTTTTAACAATTATATAAATTCTTTTAATTTAGTAACTTGTAGCTTTTTACTAATAAAAAATAAAAATATACTAAAAGTATATGTTTATAAACTTGTTTATATGTATTTTTGTTTACGTAACTAAATTAAAAACAATAGATTATGATAATTGCTATAGGAAATGATCATGCAGGTACCGAGTATAAGTTCAAAATTATAAAACAATTAGAACAATCAGGGTATAAAGTTTTAAATTTTGGTACCAATACCAATAATAGTATAGATTATCCTGATGCAATTCATCCAACAGCTATTGCAGTAGAAAAAGGAGAAGCAGAATTTGGTATCATTCTTTGTGGTTCTGGTAATGGAGCTCAAATGACTGCTAACAAACATAAAAATATAAGAGCGGGTTTGTGTTGGAATAATGAGTTGGTAAAGTTAATACGCCAGCATAATAATGCTAATATTTTAGCAATTCCTACACGTTTTGTGTCTTTACAACAAGCTTTGGGTTTTGTAGAAATTTTTTTATCGACAGAATTTGAAGGAGGAAGACACCAAACAAGAGTAAATAAAATACCTTGTTAATGCAGTTTTTAGTTAAAAAATTTACCTCCCTATCATTACAAGAGTTGTATGATATATTACAATTACGTGCAGAAGTTTTTATAGTAGAGCAAAATTGTGTGTATCAAGATATTGATGGTAAAGATGAAAAAGCACTCCATATTTTAGGTATAAATAATAATAAAATTGTAGCTTATACAAGAATTTTTAAAGCTGATGATTATTTTAATACTTCAAGTATTGGTAGAGTATTGGTAAAAGAAAGTGAACGAACATTTAATTATGGACACAAATTAATAGAGGCATCAATAAAGGCTATCAAAAATCATTTTAAAGAAAAAAAAATAACTATTTCTGCACAAAAATATTTAAAAAAATTTTACGAATCACATCAATTTAAACAAGTAGAAGAGGAATATTTAGAAGATGGAATACCTCATATAAAAATGATAAAAGAATAAAATTACTGTTGTTTTATAATGTTGATAACATGTATTACAAAAAATCAAATCCAAAAAGGTATTTTTGTAACTTGTCACCTCTTAAATTTTAATAATTTTTAGCAACTAAACCCAATGGCAATAGATAAAGAAAAACAAGCAAAATTAAAAGCATTACAACTTACATTAGATAAATTAGATAAAACGTATGGCAAAGGATCTGTAATGAAAATGGGTGATATGCCAATTTCTGATATAGATGCTATTTCTACAGGATCTTTAGGATTAGATTTAGCTTTAGGTGTTGGTGGGTATCCAAGAGGACGTATTATTGAAATTTACGGACCAGAATCATCAGGAAAAACTACTTTAGCAATTCACGCAATTGCCGAAGCTCAAAAAAAAGGTGGTATTGCCGCTTTTATTGATGCAGAACACGCTTTTGATCGTTTTTATGCAGAAAATTTAGGAGTAGATATAGATAATTTAATCATTTCTCAACCAGATTATGGTGAGCAAGCTTTAGAAATTACTGATAATTTAATTAGCTCTGGAGCTATTGATATTATTGTGATTGATTCTGTGGCTGCTTTAACACCAAAATCAGAAATTGAAGGAGAAATGGGAGATTCTAAAATGGGTTTACATGCTCGTTTAATGTCGCAAGCACTTCGTAAATTAACAGGTACTATCAGTAAAACCAATTGTACGGTTATTTTTATCAACCAATTACGTGAAAAAATTGGGGTAATGTTTGGTAACCCAGAAGTTACTACTGGAGGTAATGCCTTAAAATTTTATGCCTCGGTTCGTTTAGACATCCGTAGAAGAACACAGATTAAAAATGGCGACCAAGTTATTGGAAATATGACCAAAGTAAAAGTAGTAAAAAACAAAGTAGCTCCACCTTTTCAAATTGCAGAATTTGATATTATGTATGGAAAAGGAATCTCTAA
>CAZZPG010000015.1:12463-18336 GCA_964655975.1 uncultured Flavobacteriaceae bacterium | reverse complement strand
GCATCAGGAATTTTACCTGTAGTACAAGTGTTGGTGGCTAAAGGAATCCCTTTAGGAACTGCCATTTCTTTTATGATGGGTGTAGTTGCACTATCTTTACCCGAAGCAATGTTGTTAAAAAAGGTCATGAGCCTACGATTAATTGGAATTTTCTTTGGAGTAGTAACGCTTTGTATTATTATTTCTGGATATCTATTTAATCTTATTTTATAAAATCAATAAAACTAAGACACACATGAAATTATTAAAAATTAGTAGCTTAATTACAATTGTATTCTTTTTTTCTTGTCAAAATTCATCAACAAAAAAAGATAAAAACAATGCAATCAGTAAAAAAAATCAAATTGAAGTCATCGATTTTTATGGAACACACAGATGCATTACCTGTAAAGCTATTGAAGCAAGTGCAAAACATACCATTGACACTTATTTTACAGAAGAAGTAAAAAAAGGTACAGTTTCTTTTAAAACCATAAATGTAGATGATGATGCCAACTATGAAATTGCAAAGAAATTTGAAGCTACAGGTACTGCTCTTTTTTTAAACATTATTGTAAACGGAAAAGAAACCAAAATAGATTTAACTGATTTTGGTTTTGAATACGGGAGAAATCAAGAATTATTTTCATCAAAATTAAAAATAAAAATAGAAAATGAGTTAAAAAATATCTAATGGATTTTTTACAAGCACTTTTGCACACCTACAATATCCCTGTTTTATCGGCTTTTATTTTGGGTATTATGACCTCTATTAGTCCATGTCCGTTAGCTACCAACATCACCGCTACTGCTTTTATTTCTAAAAATATTAGCAGTAAGAAAAAAGTTTTTATCAGCGGAATGATGTACTCTTTAGGTAGGGTTTTTAGTTATACAAGTATTGGTTTGATTCTTTATTTTGGGGCTAGTAAATTTGAAGTTGCTCGATTTTTTAATCAAAATGGCGAAAAATTTCTAGGTCCTTTGTTAATTATCATCGGATTGATAATGCTAAATATTATACAACTTAACTTTTTAGGAACTTCTAATTTTCAAGAAAAGCTATCAGAAAAATTCAAAGATAAAGGTCTTTTGGGCTCTTTTTTAATAGGCGTAGTTTTTGCTCTTGCTTTTTGTCCGTATAGTGGGGCTTTGTATTTTGGGGTATTAATTCCGATGACCATTGCAGATAGCAACGGACTTTATTTACCTATTGTTTTTGCTTTAGCTACGGGGCTTCCTGTAATTCTTTTTACCTTTTTATTAGCTTTTACAGCTGCTAAAATAGGCGTTTTTTATACAAAAATCACCAAAATAGAACAAGTAATGAGGAAAATTGCAGCCATCGTTTTTATTGTAACAGGATTGTATTATGTAGCTATTTTTATAGGAATTATTACTTAAAACAATCCTTTTTAGTATAATTTCTTTATTGGTAGTAAATATACTAAAAAGGCAGAAAATTTCTGTGTATTCATTTTGATGATACTCTATTCTTTTTTGAGATAAAATTTCTACATATAAAAAAACTAATCTTCTTAAGATTACAAAATTTCATCAAAAATAAAATAGAATCAAAAACATTTTGTATTTTTCTTTTTTAAAAAAAACTTAAACTCGTATGATTGGTTTTATTGGAAGCTTCTTAATTTTGTACATTATCATTAAAGTATTTTATGACCACTATTTTGATTAATTTTTCTTGAACTACATAAAAAAATAAATTAACTCCTTTTTTAAGTTAGCACCCGTTTCATCGTTTTACTCTTAGCAACCGTTTCTTCATATTCTTTTTCTGGGTTACTATCTTTTGTAATACCGCCACCAACATAAATGGTTGCTTTATTTTTATCGATATTCATACACCGAAGGTTTACAAATAATGAAGTGGAAGTATTAATATTTAACTCTCCTAAAAAACCTGTATAATAACCTCGTTTATAATTTTCATTCGCTAAAATAAAGGCTTTTGCTTGTTCTTTTGGCAGACCACAAACAGCTGGTGTTGGATGTAATACGTTAATTATATTTTTTAATTCTTGTTGCTCTAAATTTCCTGTAATTACTGTTTTTAGGTGTACTAAATTCCCTGCTTTTACTGTTTTTACAGTAGATTTTTGAAGATTCTTAGTAACTTTTTCTAAATTATTGATGATAAAATCGGTTACAAATTGCTGTTCTTGTAGTTCTTTTTCTTGCCAAACAACATCTGTAGTTCCTTTATATACCTGTGTTCCTGCCAATGCCATTGTGGTAAATTGATTATTTTGTACTTGCAACAATGTTTCTGGTGTTGCACCTAACCACAAACCAACCTTTGGATGATACCATACATACACAAAAGCATTTGTATAATTTTGAAGTAGCTTTTTAAACGTTGTAAATATATCAAAATCTATCAATTTTACGTCTTCTTTTCTAGAGAGTACTACTTTTTTAAACTGACCTTTTTCTATGGTTTCTAGTCCCCTTTTTATCAAATTAATATGATTTTCTTTAGAATCATCATCAAAAGGGAAGTCATTTTTTTCTGATATAATTTTTGTAGAAATAAAAGTTTCTTCTAATCGTTTAGCTTTAGTAAAAGGGAATAAAACTGAGGGATATTTATCATCAAACGGGGCAAAAACAAAACCAGATTCAGTATAATTTTGAGTATAAAAAAGTGTGTTATTTTGTAAAAAAACACCTTTTATAGTGGTTGTATTAGGTTTTCTATATGCCACAAAAGGTAAATTATTTTGGTAAGCATTTATTATTTCATTAAAAATATTCAATATAAATTATTTTAATTTCTACAAATTTAGTTTACAACTAATCCTTAAATATACACTTCTTAAAGTAAAACTAGAAACTATTTTTTTAAAATAATATTTGTTAATTTTGCTATAGAAATCAATTTTCCTTCTTCATCAACAATTCTAATTTCCCACAAATGTGTACTTCTACCTCTATGTATATTTTTAGCAGTAGCAGTTACCACTCCTTCTTTTTTACTTCTAATATGATTGATAGACAACTCTATACCGTTAATTAATTGATTTTTATCATCAATAAAAAAATGAGAAGCTGCACTACCCACACTTTCTGCCAAAGCTGCCGTTGCACCACCGTGTAATTGCCCATAAGGTTGATGTACATTACTATTTACAGGCATTGTGGCAGATAAAAAATTAGTACCAACATCAACATAAAAAATGTTAAGATGTTCCATTAAAGTATTTTTGCTAGTTGTATTAAAAGCTTCTAAAATTTTCTTTTTATCCATCATTAAAAATTTAAACAGTAAAAGTACATATATTTTATTATTTTTGTTTCTAAAATTAATCATAAAATATGTATAAAATTAGAGTTATTTTAGATGTAAATGAAGATGTAATTAGAACTGTTTTGGTAGCTAATTCTTTACATTTAGAAGAATTACATTTTATTATTTCTAAGGCTTTTGGGTTTAAAGGTAATGAAATGGCTTCTTTTTATAAAACGGATGATAAATGGACTCAAGGAGAAGAAATTCCACTATTTAATATGGCAGAAACTGGTGAAGGTATTTCTATGGCATCCTGTTTTTTAAAGAATACTCTACCTAATAAAAATGACAAGCTAATTTATGTATATGATTTTTTTAATCTTTGGACTTTTTTTGTAGAAGTAATTGATATTTTTGATGATTTTTCTAATGAATCACCAAAAATTATTTTATCTGTAGGTAAAATACCTGAAAAAGCACCAAAAAAAGAATTTAAAGCAGATGATTTTAGTTTAGATGATGATGATTTTAATGACGAGTTTGATGATTTTAATTTTAATGAATACTAGTTTAATTGATGGTTCATAAAACTAAAAAAGGAGTGAAAAATTAAGAACTGAAAACATCTTTTATAAATTAACACAAAAATATTAAGAACAAATTTGTACATTGTGCACCAAAATACTAATAATCTACATAAAATTAAATTTCTTTTGGAAACAATATTATCTTTAAAAAATTTAGATAAAAAATTCGGTAAAATTCACGCAATTAACAACCTATCATTTGATATACAGAAAGGAAATGTATATGGAATTCTTGGTCCAAACGGAAGTGGAAAATCTACCACCTTAGGCATTATCTTAAATGTTGTAAACAAAACCTCGGGTGAGTTTACTTGGTTTAACGGTTCATTATCAACCCACCAAGCATTAAAAAAAGTTGGTGCCATTATAGAGCGTCCTAACTTTTATCCTTATATGACAGCCTCTCAAAATTTAGCTTTAATATGCAAAATTAAAGGAATATCATCAGATAGAATTGATAAAAAACTTAAAACTGTAAATCTTTATGAAAGAAGAAATAGTAAATTCAGAACCTTTTCTTTAGGAATGAAACAACGTTTAGCTATTGCTTCTGCCCTATTAAATGACCCAGAAATTTTAATTTTAGACGAACCAACTAACGGATTAGATCCTCAAGGAATTCATGAAATTAGAAAAATTATTATCTCTATTGCTAAAAAAGGGACTACCATATTATTAGCATCTCATCTATTAGATGAAGTAGAAAAAGTTTGTAGCCACGTAGTAATTATTAGAAATGGTATAAAATTATACAGTGGTTTAGTAGATCAAATGACTGCCTCTAAAGGATTGTTTGAACTAAAAGCAGAAAACAATGAAGACAAATTAATTTCATTACTCAAAAATCATCCTTCTATTGATAAAATTACCAAAGAACAAGAAATCATTATTGCAAATTTAAATGAAGATTTATCTGCTTCAGATATTAATAATTATATGTATAAAAACGGAATTACACTCTCACATTTAGTAAAACGTAAACCTAGTTTAGAGAAACAATTTTTAGATTTAACCAATAACTAATTTTCTATCTTTTCTACTAAAAAAAAAATTAGAAACTGAACTTAAAATAATTTAAGCACCAACAAAAAAACAAAATGTTACGATTATTAACCATAGAATTTCATAAATTAAAATACAATAAAGCCAGTAAAGTGCTTTCTATCATCTACTTTGGGCTTTTAACATCTATCGCATTGATTGCTGCTATAAAGTTTGATATTGGACCCGTAAAATTCCATTTAGCAGAAATGGGGATTTTTAATTTTCCTTTTATATGGCATTTTAACACCTATATGGCTTCTATTTTTAAGTTTTTTTTACTGCTAGTCATTGTTTCTATGATGGCAAATGAATATAGCTACAAAACCTTAAAACAAAACTTAATTGATGGATTGAGTAAAAAAGAATTTATTCTTTCTAAATTTTATACTGTAATAGCTTTTGCAGGAATTTCAACCCTTTTCGTATTTATAGTATCACTAGTTTTAGGATTTGTTTATTCAGATTATAATGAAATTACTATCATTACCACAGATTTAGAATATTTACTAGCCTTTTTTATAAAATTAGTTGGCTTCTTTTCATTTGGTTTGTTTCTTGGCATCTTAGTAAAACGTTCAGCATTTGCAGTAGGAGCAATGGTAGTTTGGTCTATTATAGAAAGTTTTATTAAAGGTTTTTTATACTACAACTTTAAAGATGTTGACAATACCAAAGAAAGTGTTTCAGAAATTATGCGTTTTTTACCACTAGAAGCTATGTCAAACCTAATAAAAGAACCCTTTTCTAGATTAAGTGCTGTACGTTCTGTAGCTAATCAAATTGGCGAAAAATTTACAAAAAGTTATACAGTAGAATTTACAGATATCCTTATTGTTTCCGTATGGACATTCATATTTATCTACCTTTCGTTTAGATTGTTAAAAAATAGAGATTTGTAATACTTTTTAAATATATTTGACGTTAATAATAAAATTTGTGGCTAAATGATAAAAAAAGTACTTTCTTATACCTTTCTTTTTATTACCATGACACTTTTTGCTCAAAAAGAAGCT
>CAZZPG010000015.1:0-12453 GCA_964655975.1 uncultured Flavobacteriaceae bacterium | reverse complement strand
TCTATCTTTCGTTTAAATTATTAAAAAATAGAGATTTGTAATATTTTTTAAGTATATTTGGCGTCAAATAATAAATTTATGAAAAAAACACTTTTTTATATTTTTCTTTTTATTACCATGACGCTTTTTGCTCAAAAAGAAGCTAATATTTGGTACTTTGGAAGAAATGCAGGAATAGATTTCAATACAACTCCCCCCACGGCACTCACAGATGGAGAAATAAACACACTAGAAGGATGTACAACTTTTTCTGATAAAAATGGTAATCTTTTATTTTATGTTGGTGCTCCTAATTCAACCTCTAACCTTTTAACAGTTTGGGATAAAACTCATAACTTTAAATTAGTCTTATGTTAAAAAAAATTATCCTATTTATTTTATTTTTATATGGTAGCCCCTTGTTTTCACAAAATGATTGTTCTGACGCTATAATTGTTTGTGGTAACAGTGGTTTTCAAAATTTAGATGCAACTGGTGTTGGAATACAAGAATTAAATGGAAACAATACTTGTAATAGCGAAGAAAATAATAGTATCTGGTTTAAAGTAAATATAAAAAAAGGAGGAACATTGGGCTTTACAATTATTCCTACCAATGCAAATGGAACAACAAATAATGATATTACAGTAGATTTTGATTTCTTTATTTTTGGTCCAAATGTAAGTTGTGGAAACATGGGTCAAGCAATTAGGTGTTCTACCACAAACCCTCAACTTGCTAATTTAGCAAACAATTTAACGGGGATGAATGGCACAGAAACAGATACCTCTGAGGGGCCTGGAGATAGAGGAAGTGGTTATATAAGATGGCTAACAACAAATGACAATGATTCTTATTTTATAGCTATTGATAGACCCGTAGGTTCTAGTAATTTTAAACTAGAGTGGAACGGTACAGCTACTTTTTATGAGCCTCCAACTGCCACAAGCCCTTCTCCTGGAACTAGTTATGATATAGAATTATGTGATACAGATGGTGTTATTGATAACTCTACAACATTTAATTTAACAACTAATGAAGCTTCAATTTTAAACAATCAAACAAATATTAATATTTCTTATCATCTAAGTAATAGTAATGCTATTACAAATAGTAACCGTATAAACACACCAACAAGCTTCCAAAACACATCTAGTCCTCAAGAAATTTTTGTACGATTAACTAATACTATTTCTAGTTGCTATGTAGTAAGTTCTTTTAATCTTAAAGTACCTACACAACCTGTAGCTAATCATCCGATAGATTATCAAGTATGTGATGACCCAAGTGCTGATGGTATTTTTAATAATTTTATTCTTAACACAAAAGATACAGAAGTATTAGCTACACAAGACCCAACACTCTTTAATGTTAGCTATCATTTAACTCAAAATGAAGCAAATACGAATGCAAATTCTATCAACAAAACTACGCCTTATACAAATACTACCATCAATAATCAAACTATTTTTGTTAGAATAGAAAATAAAAATAGTACTAATTGTTTTCAAACTACATCTTTCAATTTAAAAGTAAATAGCTTACCTATTGTTAATAACCTACTTAATATAAAAGAATGTGATATTGATAGTGATGGAATTGCAAATTTTAATTTATCAATAAATACAAATGAAGCCTTAGCTACCCAAACTGGTATTACAGTAAGTTACCATAACAACCAAAATGATGCAGATTCAAATAGTAACCCAATAATAAACCCAAATAACTACCCAAATAATTCTAACCCAGAAACAATTTATATAAGACTAACAAACAATGCTAGTAATTGCTTTACATCTTCTTCTTTTGAAATTTTAGCAACAAGCCTACCCACACCTCAAACGCCCACAGATTATACTATTTGTGATGATGCAACCGTAGGCACAGATACAGATGGGTTTATCAATCATTTTAAACTAAACACTAAAGACACCGAAGTTTTAGGAACTTTAGACCCTGCCATATACAAAGTTTCTTATCATACAACACTAGTAGGAGCTCAAACAGATAACACCACAAATCTAATTAATAAAACCATAAATTATACCAATACTATCGCAAACTCCCAACCCATTTATGTGCGAGTAGAAAATGTAAATAATACGAACTGTAATGATACCTCAAAATCCTTTAACCTTATTGTAAACCCACTACCTATAATTACTACCAATGTAGAACTAAAACAATGCGATAATGATGTAGATGGTTTTACCCCCTTTAATTTAAATGAAGCTATCACAGACATATCAGTAAACCATGCAAATGAAACCTTTACCTTCTTCCCTACTCTTGCAGATGCTGTTGCAGACAACAATCAAATTCCAAACCCTACAACATTTGTAAACAGAGTAATCCCTTCCGATAAAGTTTGGGCTCGTGCAACATCAACTTTTGGCTGTTACAGAATTTCTGAAATAAAATTAACTGTATCCACAACAGGTATTCCTGCTACTTTTCAAAAAAGTTTTAATACTTGTGATGATTTTTTAGATATTGATGGAAACAACAATGCTAATAATAATGATACTGATGGAATTTCTACCTTTAATTTTAATAATGTAACGGCAGAAGTAATTGCTATTTTTCCTGCAAACCAACAATTAACAGTTACTTATTATAAAAATGAAAATGATGCTTTGGCTGAAGAAAATCCTATTGCAGACCCTGCTAACTATAGAAATATTGGATACCCAAACACACAAAATATTTATATTCGAGTAGATAGTAATTTAGATAATGACTGCCTTGGTTTTGGGCATCACATTACACTTACCGTAGATAAAAACCCAACGGCAACTCCTGTTACAAACCTAGAAATTTGTGATGATATTGATGACGGTGATGGCACAAACGGTATTGTACAAACTTTTAATTTAACTTCTAAATCAGCAACTATTTTAGGAACCCAAAACCCTGCTAATTTTACCGTTACCTATCATACCTCTAAAAACGATGCCAATGCAGGTACTAATGCCATTCCAACACCTAATGCCTACACAAATACAACTAGAGATAAACAAACCGTTTATGTACGTGTAACCAATAATAATGGAGGATGTTTTACAGACCATACCTCATTTGATCTTATTGTTAATCCTCTTCCTATAGCTAATTTTGCCCCAAATATTGAAATTTGCGATGATGATTCTGATGGTTCTGCACATAACGGATTCTCACAAACAATAAACTTAGAAAATAATACCAATACTGTTTTAGGAACTCAAGACCCTACTATATTTTCAGTAACCTATCATCGCTCTTTGGCTGACGCACAATCAGGTAGTAAACCTCTTTTAAGCCCCTATACCAATAAAACTCAAAATAGAGAAAAAATTTGGGTACGTGTATACAATGCAAATACAGGATGTGCTAACGGAATTTCTAACTTTGATGTCATTATAAATCCTGAACCCATACCAAATCCTCAAAATACACTATCAAACCTTTCCTATTGCGATGATGATAATGGAGGGATAGCTAGTGATACTGATGCTATTTATGAAAACATAGATTTAGAAAGTCAAATTCCAGATATTTTAGGTGCAGATAATACCTTGCCAAATTACCAAAACCCAGATGATTTTACCGTAACCTTTCACAAAAATCAAGCAGATGCCTCTTCAGGAAATAACCCTTTTGCAAGCCCATATACAAACACCAATCGTACCGAAACTATTTTTGTACGCATAGAAAATAAAGCAACTCATTGTAGTAATGATGATGTAACATTTCAGGTAATCATCAACCAATTACCAGATTTTCAAGTTACCTCTCCACAAATTGTTTGTTTAAATAAATTGCCTAAAAATATTGCCATAGAAAACCCTGATGATGTTTATGATTATCAATGGAAAGATGAAAATGGAACTACTATTGGTACTAATAATACATCCTTAGACATTTCTGTTGGCGGGGTGTACTCTGTAACTGCCACCACTACAAATGGTACAAACTGTAGTAGAACAAGAACTATTCAAGTAAACGAATCTATTATTGCTACCTTGGTAGAAAACGATATTACCATTATTGATGATTCTGATAATAATACCATTACCATTAACAGTGCCAATAACCATCTTGGTGTTGGTAAGTATGAGTTTGCTCTAACAGACCAGAAAGATAATTTTATTAGAACTTACCAAGATGACCCTGTTTTTGAAAACTTAGACGGTAATATTTACAAAGTTTTAGTGCGTGATAAAAATGATTGTGGAGAAGTTTCTTTATTAGTTCCTGTAATTGAAATTCCTAAATTCTTTACCCCTAACAGTGATGGTATAAATGATATTTGGAAAATAAAAGGAGTAAATACTACTTTTTTCCCTGTAAGCAAGATTGTTATTTTTGATAGATACGGTAAAGCTGTTGGAAATATAAAAACTAATGATCAAGGATGGAATGGTAACTATAATGGTAAGATTCTTCCTTCTGATGATTATTGGTTTTCTATAAAACTTGTAGATGCTAACGGTATTAAAAGAGAAAGAAAAGGACATTTTTCATTACTTAGAAAATAGAAAATATTATACCTTTAAATTATTAGTCTTATGTTAAAAAAAATTATCCTATTTATTTTATTTTTATATGGTAGTCCCTTGTTTTCACAAAATAGTGGAGGAAGATCTTGTAGTCAAGCAACACCTTTTTGTTCAGACAATAATGGATCATTAGTTTTTCAAAATGTTACAAATGCACAAGATCAAGGAAGACTTGGATGTTTAGATACTACCCCAAACCCTTCTTGGTTTTTTATTAGAATAGAAAAAACTGGTAATCTACAATTTAGAATTGTACAAAATACTTCTTTTGATACTAATGGAAATCCAGTAGGTGAAGATCTTGACGTAGATTTTATCGCATGGGGACCTTTTAGTACACCAAATAATAATTGTGCTAATTTGGCTTCAGAATGTAATAATGGAGACCCGAATAGGAAATGTGTAACCAATAATGATCCTAGCAGCGATCCTAATTTTTACGTTAATAATTTAGACAATACAAATATTATAGACTGTAGCTATTCTAGCCTATCCACAGAAACTTTTTCTATACAAAATGCAAGTGAAGGTGAATTTTATATGTTACTAATTACTAATTTTAAAGGAAACGATGGGTTTATACAACTAGTACAAACTAACTTTGGACAGGCTAATTCTGGTCTTTCAGATTGTTCTATTATATCTGAAGATTTAGGTGCAGATCAAAATGTATGTAATGGATCTACGATTACTTTAGATGCCACATCTGCTACTGGTAATGTTGTTAAGTATGAATGGTTTTTAGATACTGGTACGGGTTTCAATCTTCTAACTAATCAAACCAATGCAACCCTAGTTATAAATAATAATATTTCAGGAAAATACAAAGTAAAAATTACAGATGACCTAGGAAGTACAAAAACAGATGAAGTAGTTATTACTTTTTATCCAATTCCTACAGCTACCCAACCAACAAACCTCATTTTTTGTGATGCAGATAATGACGGTTTTAATAGTTTTGATTTACAAGCAGATAAAAATACAGAAATCTTAAACGGTTTAGATTCAGCTACTTTTGATGTGCTATATTTCCTAACACAAGCAGATGCAGATGCTAATATAAATGCCATTACCAACCCATACACCAATCCAACAACCTTTAGCAACCAAACTATATACGCTAGAGTACATAATAAAAATGCACCAACAGCTTGTTTTGCAACTACCCTTTTTACTTTAGCAGTTACAGGTTTACCCACTCCTCAAACGCCCACAGATTATACTATTTGTGATGATGCAACCGTAGGCACAGATACAGATGGGTTTATCAATCATTTTAAACTAAACACTAAAGACACCGAAGTTTTAGGAACTTTAGACCCTGCCATATACAAAGTTTCTTATCATACAACACTAGTAGGAGCTCAAACAGATAACACCACAAATCTAATTAATAAAACCATAAATTATACCAATACTATCGCAAACTCCCAACCCATTTATGTGCGAGTAGAAAATGTAAATAATACGAACTGTAATGATACCTCAAAATCCTTTAACCTTATTGTAAACCCACTACCTATAATTACTACCAATGTAGAACTAAAACAATGCGATAATGATGTAGATGGTTTTACCCCCTTTAATTTAAATGAAGCTATCACAGACATATCAGTAAACCATGCAAATGAAACCTTTACCTTCTTCCCTACTCTTGCAGATGCTGTTGCAGACAACAATCAAATTCCAAACCCTACAACATTTGTAAACAGAGTAATCCCTTCCGATAAAGTTTGGGCTCGTGCAACATCAACTTTTGGCTGTTACAGAATTTCTGAAATAAAATTAACTGTATCCACAACAGGTATTCCTGCTACTTTTCAAAAAAGTTTTAATACTTGTGATGATTTTTTAGATATTGATGGAAACAACAATGCTAATAATAATGATACTGATGGAATTTCTACCTTTAATTTTAATAATGTAACGGCAGAAGTAATTGCTATTTTTCCTGCAAACCAACAATTAACAGTTACTTATTATAAAAATGAAAATGATGCTTTGGCTGAAGAAAATCCTATTGCAGACCCTGCTAACTATAGAAATATTGGATACCCAAACACACAAAATATTTATATTCGAGTAGATAGTAATTTAGATAATGACTGCCTTGGTTTTGGGCATCACATTACACTTACCGTAGATAAAAACCCAACGGCAACTCCTGTTACAAACCTAGAAATTTGTGATGATATTGATGACGGTGATGGCACAAACGGTATTGTACAAACTTTTAATTTAACTTCTAAATCAGCAACTATTTTAGGAACCCAAAACCCTGCTAATTTTACCGTTACCTATCATACCTCTAAAAACGATGCCAATGCAGGTACTAATGCCATTCCAACACCTAATGCCTACACAAATACAACTAGAGATAAACAAACCGTTTATGTACGTGTAACCAATAATAATGGAGGATGTTTTACAGACCATACCTCATTTGATCTTATTGTTAATCCTCTTCCTATAGCTAATTTTGCCCCAAATATTGAAATTTGCGATGATGATTCTGATGGTTCTGCACATAACGGATTCTCACAAACAATAAACTTAGAAAATAATACCAATACTGTTTTAGGAACTCAAGACCCTACTATATTTTCAGTAACCTATCATCGCTCTTTGGCTGACGCACAATCAGGTAGTAAACCTCTTTTAAGCCCCTATACCAATAAAACTCAAAATAGAGAAAAAATTTGGGTACGTGTATACAATGCAAATACAGGATGTGCTAACGGAATTTCTAACTTTGATGTCATTATAAATCCTGAACCCATACCAAATCCTCAAAATACACTATCAAACCTTTCCTATTGCGATGATGATAATGGAGGGATAGCTAGTGATACTGATGCTATTTATGAAAACATAGATTTAGAAAGTCAAATTCCAGATATTTTAGGTGCAGATAATACCTTGCCAAATTACCAAAACCCAGATGATTTTACCGTAACCTTTCACAAAAATCAAGCAGATGCCTCTTCAGGAAATAACCCTTTTGCAAGCCCATATACAAACACCAATCGTACCGAAACTATTTTTGTACGCATAGAAAATAAAGCAACTCATTGTAGTAATGATGATGTAACATTTCAGGTAATCATCAACCAATTACCAGATTTTCAAGTTACCTCTCCACAAATTGTTTGTTTAAATAAATTGCCTAAAAATATTGCCATAGAAAACCCTGATGATGTTTATGATTATCAATGGAAAGATGAAAATGGAACTACTATTGGTACTAATAATACATCCTTAGACATTTCTGTTGGCGGGGTGTACTCTGTAACTGCCACCACTACAAATGGTACAAACTGTAGTAGAACAAGAACTATTCAAGTAAACGAATCTATTATTGCTACCTTGGTAGAAAACGATATTACCATTATTGATGATTCTGATAATAATACCATTACCATTAACAGTGCCAATAACCATCTTGGTGTTGGTAAGTATGAGTTTGCTCTAACAGACCAGAAAGATAATTTTATTAGAACTTACCAAGATGACCCTGTTTTTGAAAACTTAGACGGTAATATTTACAAAGTTTTAGTGCGTGATAAAAATGATTGTGGAGAAGTTTCTTTATTAGTTCCTGTAATTGAAATTCCTAAATTCTTTACCCCTAACAGTGATGGTATAAATGATATTTGGAAAATAAAAGGAGTAAATACTACTTTTTTCCCTGTAAGCAAGATTGTTATTTTTGATAGATACGGTAAAGCTGTTGGAAATATAAAAACTAATGATCAAGGATGGAATGGTAACTATAATGGTAAGATTCTTCCTTCTGATGATTATTGGTTTTCTATAAAACTTGTAGATGCTAACGGTATTAAAAGAGAAAGAAAAGGACATTTTTCATTACTTAGAAAATAGAAAAATATTTGACTTATACGTTTTGGGTTGGTTTCTAGTTTCTGTATTTTTGTTCTATGATTAAAAATGACACTATTATTGCATTAGCTACTCCATCTGGAGTTGGTGCTATTTCAATAATTCGATTATCTGGCGAAGAAGCTATTTCATTAGCAGATACACTGTTTCAATCTATCAAAAAAGGAAAATCACTTAAAAACTTTCCTACACATACCATTCATTTAGGTCATATCATTAATAATGGTAAGTTTTTAGATGAAGTTTTAATTTCTGTTTTTAAGAACCCACAATCATATACAGGAGAAGATGTAATAGAAATTTCTTGTCATGGTTCAATCTTTATTCAACAAGAAATTATTCAATTATTCTTACAAAAAGGTTGTAGAATGGCAAATAATGGAGAGTTTACAATGAGAGCTTTTTTAAATGGAAAGATGGATTTATCTCAGGCTGAAGCTGTTGCAGATATTATTGCTTCTAATTCTACTGTATCACACCAAATAGCAATGCAACAAATGCGTGGTGGAATTACCAACGAATTAAAAAGTTTAAGAACTCAACTTCTAGATTTTGCGGCATTGATTGAGTTAGAACTAGATTTTGCTAGTGAAGATGTAGAATTTGCAGACAGAACAAAGTTTATAGAATTAGTAACTAAAATTATTACTATTTTAAAACACCTTATTGATTCTTTTTCCTATGGAAATGCAATGAAAAATGGAATTCCAGTTACTATCATTGGAGAGCCAAATGTTGGTAAATCTACCCTCTTAAACACACTTTTAAATGAAGAAAAAGCTATTGTTTCATCTATTGCAGGTACTACACGAGATATTATTGAAGATGAAATAACTATAAAAGGAGTTGTCTTTCGTTTTATTGATACTGCAGGAATTAGAGATACAAAAGATATAATAGAAAACATTGGTATACAAAAAGCTTATAAAAAAGCTGAAACTTCTCAATTAATTTTATTCCTTACTGAAGGAAAAAACAGTAAAGATTTAAAATTAAAAATTAAAAATTTAATTAAAAAATATCCTAAAAAAAGAATCTTAACCGTTGTTAATAAAATTGATTTGCTAACAGCAAAAGAAATCTCAAATCTCAAATCTCAAATCTCAAACCTTATCCTCCTTTCTGCCAAGGAAAAAATAGGAATTAATATTTTACTAAAAAAACTCACTTCTTTAGTAAATACAGGAGCATTAAGCAATAACGAAACTATTATTACTAATTCTCGACATTTTGAAGCATTAAACAATGCACTAACGTCTATTAAGTCTGTTCAAAATAGTATAGATTTAGGTGTTTCTACCGATTTATTTTCGATAGATATTAGAGAGTGTTTACGTCATTTAGGAAATATCACAGGAGAATATGATGTAGATAAAGATATACTAGGTCATATTTTTTCTAACTTCTGTATCGGAAAGTAAAGTATAAAGACAAAAGAAAACAAAAGAAATAAAAATAATCATACAAAGAACTTTAACTTCTTTTAGTTTTTGATATATAGATAAAATACAAAGCAGTTGTAATAATTAAAATTGATATTCCATTTTTAGTAAAATATATCTTGGTAAGAGTTTATATTCAGCTGTAGAAGAACTATAATCGTTTATAGAAAAAGTTCTAAAGATTTTAGTATTAAATAAATTTTTTCCAGTTAGAGCTAACGTTAGTTTGTTCTTTTTTATGGTATATCTTGCATCAAAATCTAAGAAATAATAAGTATTATTTTCTTTATTAAGATTGCCAAAAAAGTAACGCTCTATTTCAAATTGTACATCAAACTTATCATTAAAAACAAATGATAAATCTAAAAAGGTTAGATTATTAGTAAATGAGTTGTTTATTGTTGTCGTTTCTATTTTATTGGTGTTCCACTTTGTGCCTATATGATAATTAAATATTCCCCCAAAACTAGAGCGTAATTCTAAACCGTAATGATAATTGTTAGCAATAATTTTTCGTAAATTAGAATGATTAATGATATTTTTATAATTAGATTTAGAAAGACCAATATCTAGCTTTAAATTAGATGAAATTTTCTTAAAATAATAATCCATTTTAGAAGAAACACTTAAAAACTCACGGTCTTTGATAATGATTCTTTCTATTTTAGAATAATTTGGTTTGATGATAATATTACTCGAAAAGAAGTCAAAAGATTTGCTTCTTATTACAAAAATATTTGCAAAAAAACGGTCACTCCAATTCCCTAATTGATAGTTTATCAATAAAGAGGAAGCGTCTAATTGATTAAAAACCCCTGTCCCTTTAGAAAAATTACGATAGCCAGTT
Organism: uncultured Flavobacteriaceae bacterium; assembly: GCA_964655975.1. Lineage (GTDB taxonomy): Bacteria > Bacteroidota > Bacteroidia > Flavobacteriales > Flavobacteriaceae > Polaribacter. The sequence goes on along the minus strand of CAZZPG010000015.1, from coordinate 1,747 downwards.
AATACAAATTGATTATAAACATCTAAAATACCTGCATTGGTTTTTTTTAAGGAAAAAGAACTTGAGATTTTATTTTTTTTATTCATCTTCCAACTAAAACCAATACTTGGATTTATAAAAAAAGAATATTCTTTCTTGCTAATACTCCCATTAAACAATTGATTACTTAGTTGATGAATCCCTAACTTTCCTGTAATAGCAAAACCATTTATCTTTAAACGATATTTAGATTTTACATATAAATTATTGGTTTGATATACCATATTGTTTTGAAAATTAATAGGATTATTTAAAACAGTATTATCTTTTAGCAATGAAAAATGAGTATTTAACTTATCTTTTCTATTCGTATTTCCTAATTGCAATTCAAATAAGTTTTTGTTTTTTCTTCTATCTAATAAATGCCCCTCAAACCCTATAAACTGCATTTGATTATTGTTTTGTTGTTTTACTTTATTTGTGTTTGTAAAACTTGGAAATAAATCCTGATAGAAAAATTGATTTATTTGATAATTTTGAGGTGTTTTTTCATTGATAAATCTACCAGTAAGTAGAAATACTTTTTTAGACTTAAACTTATGTGTGTAGGTAAGTTTTTGGTCAAATAACGTATTGTTTGATTGTAATTTTTGAAGAGTTGATATTCCATTAAAAACCAAATCAGATACCCCCAGAGTACCACCATTATTATATTTTGTAGTGATTTCGAACATTTTTGTTTTTGATATATTATAAATAAAATCAATTTTACCAAAACCGATGTTTTTTTTATTTTTAAATTGATAATTTTCTATGTTGGTAAATTGACTATTATTGAAATCTACTTTATCTATAGTATTTCTATAAAAATATTGTGTGTCCCAATTTAAAAAGACAAGAGATTTTATTTTTAACTTTTTTGAAGGGTTAAAAATAGCATTTAAAGAAACTAATGTTGATTTGTTAAAATTAGTTCGCTGTTTTTTAAAACTTAAAGTAGTACTAGACAGGTTTAATAAATTCCTTACAGATTGATTATCTCCAATACTTGCTATAGCATCAAAATTAAGAGGGTGGATTAAATTTTCTATTTCTCCAACAGCATCTACACCAATATTATTGATATTGGCAAGAAAATAGTATTTATTTTTCTTACCAAAATTCATCAAATTACCAAGTAGTTTATATCTATTTTTAAAATTTGAACCAATTTTGATATTCCCAAACCAAATATATTTAGATTTTTCATTTAATTTTAAATTTAAAGCAACTTTGTTGCTTTCTTCAATGCCATTTAGAAGTCGATTATTGGAGTAATTTTTTAAAACTTCTACTTCTTCAATTGGGTAGGCAGGCATATTTTTAGAGAGTATTCTGTATCCTTTTCCAAAAAAATCATCGCCATCAATCATTAGTTTTTCTATTTCTTGATTACCAATTTTTATAGCTCCATCAATATCAATTTGTAAACCTGGTATTTTTTTTAATAACTCTTCAACAGTTTGTTCATTCCCTTTTCCAAAAAACTTAGCTCTAAACCGAATAGTATCTTTTAATTCTATTAACGGTTTCTTAGTTCTTATAACTACTTCATTTAGGGTTACTCTTTTTTCTATCAAAGAAATTTTTAATTGTTTCAAATTTCTTAAATCATAACTAAAAAATGAAACTTTTTTTGTTTCATAACCCAAAGCAGAAACTTTAAAGTTAATTAAGCTATTTGATGTTATTTTAAAATTAAAAACACCGCCCTTATTCGTATACAAAT
>CAZZPG010000014.1:0-18864 GCA_964655975.1 uncultured Flavobacteriaceae bacterium | reverse complement strand
ATCAGCCAAATTTTAGTAGGATATAACCCAAAGTTAAGTTTAGATGCTGCCATTGCTTTTGGACATAAAATGGAAAGAGATTTACGTAAAAAATTAGATATTCATCCAGATGATAGAAGTGCATTATCTATACGTAATATGGCAGAAGCCAATAAAGGAGTAGGAACTTTTATGTTTGCTTTATATTTTATAGTAATTTTTATAGGCTCTGGAACTTTAATAGCAGGAATTATTGGTATTAGTAATATTATGATTTTTGTTATCAAAGAAAGAACCAAAGAATTTGGGATTAGAAAAGCCTTAGGAGCTCAACCATCCTCTATTATTGGCATGGTAGTACAAGAATCAATCTTAATTACAACGATAGCTGGTTATTTAGGCTTGTCTTTAGGAACTTATATTTTAAGTTTTATTGGAGATGGGTTAGAAAAATATTTTATTAAAGACCCAAGTGTAAGCCCAGGAATTGTAATAGGAGCAACCATTGTGTTAATCTTATCAGGTTTAATTGCTGGTTATGTACCTGCAAAAAGAGCTGCAAAAATTAAACCTATTATAGCATTAAGAGCAGATTAATTATGAAATTTTTATTTGATTCAGATACTTGGCAAGAAATTTATGGAAGCATCCGTAAAAATAAAGGAAGAACCATCATTACTATTATTGGTGTTTTATGGGGGATTTTCTTATTGGTGGTACTATTAGGCGCAGCAAGAGGAATGGAAAATAATTTTAAAAAAATATTTGGAAGCTTTGCTACCAATAGCGTTTTTGTTTGGACACAATCTACAGATACACCTTTTAAAGGATATCAAAAAGGACGTAGATTTAGGCTAACATTTAATGATATTAAGGTACTAAAAAAACAGTATAGCAATAAAATTAAATTACTAGCACCAAGAAACCAAACAAGTAATTTAATAATAAAAGATTTTAAATCTGGCACCTTTCAAATAAGTGGAGATTACCCTATATTAGATAAAATTCAGAAAAAAAACTTAATGTATGGTCGTTTTTTAAACACTAATGATATTTTATCAAAAGCAAAAGTGTGTGTAATAGCAGAAGATATTTATATTCAACTGTTCGAAAAAAAGGAAAACCCATTAGGGCAATATGTAAAAATAAATAATATTAATTATAAAGTTATAGGTGTATATAAACCTTCTAATAATATTAATTTTGATGGAGATTGTGCATATATACCATTCACTACCTTTCAAGTGGTATATAATAGAGGAAATAAAATAGACTGGATGATGATAACTGCCAATAAAGGAGTTGATATTCAACAAATGGAAAAAGATATACTATTATCCTTAAAAACATTGCACAAAGTACATCCAGATGATAAAAGAGCCTTTGGTTCTATAAATCTTGGAAAAGAAATAGGTAAAGTTACAGGATTTCTAACAGGGATGCAATTTTTAACTTGGTTTGTAGGTATTGCCACATTAATAGCAGGAGTATTTGCCATTGGTAATATTTTATTAATTACCGTAAAAGAGCGTACAAAAGAAATAGGAATACGAAGAGCCTTAGGAGCAACCCCAAAAGAAATAAAGCAACAAATAGTATTAGAGTCAGTATTTTTAACCACAATTGCAGGAATGTTAGGAATTATTTTTGGAGCATTAGTCTTATTTTTAATAGATAAAACAATAGGTCAAGGACCCGATGCAACATTAATAAACCCAACAGTAAATATTCCAATTATATTAATTGCCTTTGCAACATTAGTGTTTTTAGGAACATTAATAGGTTTAATACCAGCACATATGGCAACAGTAGTAAAGCCCATTGAAGCATTAAGAGAAGAATAAATTAATTAACAAATTATGAGTAAAAGAGCAAAAATAATTTTAGGAATTGTAGTACTATTTTTTATGATAGCACTTATTTGGTTTGCAAAAAAGAATAAAAAAAGTAGTGTAGAATACGAAACCGAAAAACCATTTAAGACCAATATTATTAAAAAAACAGTAGCTACAGGTAAGGTTGTCCCTTTAGAAGAAGTAGAAATTAAACCTCAAATTTCTGGTATTGTAGATAAAATTGTGGTTGAAGAAGGTGCCATTGTAAAAGCAGGAGATTTAATAGCAACTGTTAGAGTTGTACCAAATATTCAATCTTTAAACAGTGCAAACGGTCGTGTAAAAAACGCTAAATTATCTTTTAATAATGCAAAAGTGATGTACGATAGAAATAAAAAACTATTTGAAAAAGGTGTAATTTCTCGTCAAGATTTTGAAACAGCAGAATTAAATTTTAACAACACTAAGTTATCTTTATCCAATGCACAATCAGATTTTGATATTATCAAAAAAGGCTCTACTGCAGGTTTAGGAAGTTCTGCCAATACCAATATTAGAGCTACCACAGCAGGAATGATTGTAGAAATTCCGATTAAAAAAGGATACCAAGTTTCTAAAACGAATGACTTTAATGCAGGTACAACCATTGCTAGAATCGCAGATATGACAAAAATGATTTTTGAAGGAAAAGTAGATGAATCTGAAGTTGGTAAATTAATAAAAGGAGCTAATATAGAAATTTCTATCGGAGCTATAGAAAACAAAAAATTTCCTGCAAAATTAAACTTCATTGCTCCAAAAGGAACAGAAGAAGGAGGAGCAGTACAATTTAAAATTAAAGCAGATGTTACGTTAGATAATGAGCATTTTGTAAGAGCAGGCTATAGTGCTAATGCAGATATTATTTTAGAAAAAAAAGATAGTGTTTTAGCAATAAAAGAAGCTTTACTTAGGTTCCATAAAAAAACAGAAAAACCTTATGTAGAAGTTAAAACTTCTGATGGGAAATTTGAAAAAAGAGATTTAAAGTTAGGAACTTCAGATGGAGAGAATATAGAAATCTTAGAAGGTGTAACCAAAGAAGACGAAATTAAAGTATGGAATAAAGCGTCTAAAAAAGATAAAAAGGAATAAGGTAGATTAAATACATTTATAATTTGATAGAGTCTCAAAAAAAACTCACACTAAACCGTGTTTTTTTTTTTGAGAGTACTGTCTAGATTTTATATAAATTATCTATAGTAATCATCAATCTCATGTTATTTTAAAAACTGTTTAGACACATCTTCAGCTCTTCTATTTACCGAATAATTGTAAAAACCTTCACCAGATTTTATACCCAATTTACCTGCGGCAACCATGTTTACTAATAACGGACAAGGTGCGTATTTTGGATTTTTAAATCCATCATACATTACATTTAAGATAGATAAGCAGACATCTAACCCAATAAAATCGGCTAATTGTAAAGGTCCCATAGGGTGTGCCATTCCTAATTTCATTACGGTATCAATTTCTTTAACTCCCGCAACACCATTGTATAACGTTTCAATAGATTCGTTAATCATTGGCATTAAAATTCGGTTTGCAACAAAACCAGGATAATCATTTACTTCTACAGGAATTTTATTAATTTTTTGTGCCAAATCCACTATAAAATTCATTACTTCATCAGAAGTATTATAACCTCTAATGATTTCTACTAATTTCATAATAGGCACAGGATTCATAAAATGCATCCCAATTACTTTATTTGGTCTGTTTGTTACTCCAGCAATTTTGGTTATAGAAATAGAAGATGTATTGGTTGCTAAAATGGTGTCTTTAGGGCAAATTTCATCTAATTCTTTAAAAATTTTTAACTTTAATTCTTTGTTTTCGGTTGCTGCTTCTACCACCAAATTAGCATACTGTACTCCTTCTTTTAGAGAAGTGTATGTGGTAATATTGGCTAAGGTTTTTACTTTGTCCTCTAGAGTAATTTTTTCTTTAGCCACCATTCTGTCTAAGTTTTTGGTAATGGTAGACATTCCTTTTTTTAAAGATTCTTTAGAAATATCTATTAATTGTACATTATAATTAAATTGAGCAAAGGTATGGGCAATTCCATTTCCCATAGTTCCAGCTCCAATAACAGCAATATTTTTCATTTTTTTAGATTTTTTTAAAACAGTTTATTATTTGTAGAGCCACTCGTAAAGCTTCTGTACCTTGAGTAAGGGAAACTATAGGGGTAGTATCATTTTTTATAGCATCAGCAAATGATTCTAACTCATCTAGGATAGCATTATTTGCAGTAATAGTAGGGTTATCAAAATAAATTTGTTTTTTCACACCTTCTGCATTTTGTAAGACCATTGCAAATTCATCAAGGTTTTTAGGAGCGTCTTTCATACGAACTACTTCTGCTTTTTTCTCTAAAAAATCTACAGAAATATAGGCATCTTTCTGAAAAAATCTACTTTTACGCATATTTTTCATAGAAATTCTACTTGCAGTTAAGTTAGCAACACATCCATTTTCAAATTCAATACGAGCGTTGGCAATATCTGGTGTTTCAGAAATTACTGAAATCCCATTTGCATTAATGTTTTTAACTTTAGAATCTACTACACTTAAAATAATATCAATATCATGAATCATTAAATCTAACACCACAGGGACATCTGTACCACGAGGATTAAATTCTGCCAATCGATGAGTTTCAATAAACATGGGGGAGTTAATTTTATCTTTTATTGCAGTAAATGCGGGGTTAAAACGCTCTACATGACCAACTTGACCGTGTATATGGTTTTTATATGCCAAAGATTTAATAGTTTCTGCCTCTTGTAAAGTATTGGTAATGGGTTTTTCTATAAAAATATGTTTGCCTTTTTCTATGGATTCTTTAGCACAATCAAAATGAGAGAGGGTAGGAGTTACAATATCAACAACATCAACCATTTCTATTAATTCTTGTACAGAATTGAATAGTTTATAGCTAAATTGGTTAGCAGTTTTTTGAGCATTTTCTGTAAAAGAATCATAAAATCCTACTAATTTATACTTTTTTGATTGTTGTAACAATTTAAGATGTATTTTTCCTAAATGGCCAGCACCTAAAACACCAATTTTTAACATATCTTTGTTTTTTTGATAAAAAAATAAATAGAAACAAAGATACAATTTTATGATGATGTATATAGAATTATTCCTAATTTTAGATTGATGAAATTTTATTATTAATGAGAGATACTACCAAACATCAAGGGCTTAGAAATCAGCTAGCTAATGTATTAGAAGCCAAAGGGATTACTGATGTAAATGTGCTAAAGGCTATTCGTAAAATACCTCGACATTTGTTTATAGATTCTAGTTTTGAGTCGTATGCATATCAAGATAAAGCATTTCCTATTGCTGCAGAACAAACCATTTCTCAGCCATATACTGTGGCATTTCAAACACAAGTTTTAGAAATTCAGCCTAAAGAAAAAATTTTAGAAATAGGTACAGGTTCTGGGTATCAAACAGCAGTTTTGATAGAACTAAATGCAGAAGTTTACTCTATTGAACGTCAATTAGAATTATTTAAAAAAACTTCTTTTTTTTTACCAAAAATTGGTTATAAAGCAAAAAAATTTATCTTTGGTGATGGTTATAAAGGGCTACCAAAAATTGCTCCTTTTGATAAAATTATTGTAACAGCAGGAGCTCCTTTTGTACCCAAACCTTTATTATCACAATTAAAAGTAGGAGGTAAGCTATTAATTCCTGTAGGAGATACTACTCAAATAATGACTCTTTTTATAAGAAAATCTCTTAAAGAATTTGAAAAGCATGAGTTGGGTGATTTTAAGTTTGTACCGATGTTAGAAAAGAAAAATTAATTATTTCTTTCTAAACCAATACGTAGTTCTCCCAAAGAGTGAAAAACCAATATAACCTCTAATTTTTAATTTGTTTTTTTTTATTAATTTGATGTAACATTTATAGATTTTTCCGTTTTTAGGATCTAAAATTTTACCATCAGACCATTCGTTGCCATTTTTTGTGAGTCCGTATAATATATCCATTCCTAAAATAGGCTTGTTTTTGTTTTCTCCTTCACATTTGTCGCATATAGAATCTTGATTATTTTTATCTTTTATACCAATAATTTTAGCATAAGCTTTTCCATTATTTTTATAAATTTCAATAAAGGAATCTACTTTATTGGTTTCTTCATCTCTATTTTCCCAAATGCCAAAAATGGTTTGAGCATTTGTAAATGAGATGTTTAAAAGTAAGATTAAAAAGAGGAGTAGTTTTTTCATAATTAAAAAGGTATAAAGTAAATAAATCTATTGTTTTTATTTATAAAGTTAATCATAATTTGGCATCAAAATTAGCATTCCATTTACCTTGAACCCGTAAAATTTGTTCAATAATATCTCGTACACAACCTTCGCCTCCTTTTTTATTAGAGATATATTTAGAAATTTGCTGAATTTCTGGAGAGGCATCATTTGGGCAAGTTGGCATCCCCACAATATTCATGACAGGAAAATCAGGAATATCATCTCCCATATACAGTATGTTTTCTGAGTTTAATTTATAAGTAGCAACCAACTCCTTGTATTGTTCAATTTTATTATGAGAGCCTAAATAAACATCTATAATTCCTAAATTTTGTAGTCTAATTCTTACCCCCTCATTATTTCCTCCAGAGATAATACACACTCGTAAACCTGCATTCACAGCAGATTTTAGGGCATAACCATCTTTAATATTCATATTTCTAATCATTTCTCCATCTGGCATAATGGTTACGATACCGTTTGTTAAAACACCATCTACATCAAAAATTAGGGTATCTATTTGTGGTAATATTTCTTTATAACTTTTTCCCATTTTGTATTGATTTTGTTAGCATTGTATATATTTTTTCTTGCTGATGATTCAACAACTCTAAATGATTTTTTATGGTTTTTTTGTCATTTCTTTTTGCAGGACCTGTTTGTGCTTTATTAGGAGATAAATAGGTTATTTTTGTGGCCGTTTCTTTAATTAAAGGGTATAGAATTTCAAAAGGGATTTGATGCTCTTTACAAATGTCACTACCTATTTTATATAAATGATTGGTGAAATTATTGACAAAAACAGCAGCAAGGTGTAAATTTTTTCTTTGTATAGAATTGATGTGATATACTTTTTTTCCGATGGAAGTTGCCAAGGTTTCTAGTAATTTTAAATCATCATTATTTTCTACTTCTAAGCAAAACGGAATGTCAGAAAAATCTATCTTTTTATTCTTAGAAAAACTTTGTAAAAGATAAAAAACGCCTTTATTTCCGTTGTTCTGTAACGAATTTAAAGAAACACTTCCAGAGGTGTGAACTACCAATCCTTTTTTATTAATTTTTGAGGAAACTTCTGCAATAGCATCATCAGAAACTGCAATAATAAATACATCTGCATTGGGTAAGTTTTGAGTTTTTCTAGAATTAATTTTTGTAACATCTACATTTTTAGCCTTTTTAAAAGCTTTGGTAAGATGTGTAGCCACATTTCCATTTCCTAAAACAACCACTTTAATCATAAGCACGAAGATATTGAAAATAATCTAAAAAAAAACTTTCCTAAAGACGATTTTTATCATCATTTTCAAGTAATTAACTTATTAAAGTTGGAGAGATACTAATATTTAAAAACACAATTTGATATGAAAAAACACGTTATTATTTTTGAAGCAAGAGGAGGTTCAGATAAAGGGAAATATGGTTTTAGAAGAGATTCTAAACCTATTATAGATTCTTTAAAAAAAAAGAGGATGGACTGCAGAAATTATTTTTTATACAGACAAAGATAGAGGGGGGAATTTATTGTTACACTAAAGAAAAAGAAAATATTAGTATGTAGAAGACTCAGCGCCCTTAATTCAATCTAAACTAGGGAATTACGATTTACCATTAATTTGGACAGCAGACTTTATTTTAGATACAGATAAAAAAACAGGAAAAGATATTTATATTCTTAGAGAAATTAACGCTTCTTGTGTAGGGTTTACAACACATTTAGATTTAAGTAAAAATATTGCTGATGAAGTATTGGCATTACTTGATACAGAATCTGCAGTAAACCATAAATAGGCAGCATTTACAAAGTAGCTTTTATAAGTTTTTTGGCTTGATGACAGAATGTAACTTTTTACATTCTGTTTTTTTATAGATGATTTTTTGTAAATTAGCATTCTTACAATAATAAAACGATAATGAAACTAGATATATTAGCATTCGGTGCTCACCCAGATGATGTAGAATTAAGTTGTGCTGCCACTATTGCCAAAGAAATCTCATTAGGCAAAAAAGTAGGAATTGTAGATTTAACTCGTGGAGAATTAGGAACACGAGGTTCAGCAAAAATTAGAGATACTGAAGCTAAAAATGCGGCTAAAATTCTAGGAGTTTCTGTAAGAGAAAACCTAAGATTTTCTGATGGGTTTTTTATGAATGATAAAAAGCATCAATTAAAAATCATAAAAATGATTCGTAAATACCAACCCGATATTGTGTTGTGTAATGCTATTGATGATAGACATATAGATCATCCAAAAGGAAGCAAATTAGTATCTGATGCCTGTTTTTTAAGTGGATTATTAAAAATTAAAACTGAAATAGAAGGAAAATTACAAGAAAAATGGCGACCAAAACAAGTGTATCATTACGTACAATGGAAACATATAAAACCAGATTTTGTGGTAGATGTTACTGGTTTTATGAGTGTAAAAATGAAAGCAGTTATGGCATATTCTTCTCAATTTTATAATTCTAAAAGTAACGAGCCAGAAACCCCAATTACTAGTAAAAATTTTACTGATAGTATTTTATATAGAGCTAGAGATTTAGGAAGAATGATTGGTGTAGAGAGTGCAGAAGGTTTTACGGTAGAAAGATTTGTGGCTGTTGAAAGTTTAGATAAATTAATTTGATTTTTCTTTTCCTAATTTTAAAAAACAATTATATTTGCATCTGCTTATTTATGGAGTATCTTCCTTTAAGCAAATGGTGGTTGTAGCTCAGTTGGTTAGAGCATCGGTTTGTGGTACCGAGGGTCGTGGGTTCGAATCCCATCTTCCACCCTTAAAACAAAGCCCTCTTATTTTTTAGAGGGCTTTATTGTTTACAAACTGAATTTATTTTATAGGGCTTTAAGCCTTTTGAAGGATATTAGTTTTTTTTATTATACACAACCAATTTAGTCAATCCTTTTTTATTTGGATTTTCTGCAAAAGAGCATAAATACTCCTCCATATAATAGGCAATTCTATCTTCAGGATAAAATAATACTCTATTTACATCTCCTGCCCATTCATTTAAATAAAGGCGTGGTTTATTATTGTTATATCTGTAATATTTTTGTATGTTTTTTGGTAACTTATCTTCCAATTTATCATTAATTTCGATATAATAGTAATGTAATTTAGAAGAAAAAAAGCTATAAGATAATAGATGATCCCAATATCCAAAAAAATTGCTAAAAGGTAGGGCAAATGTTATAAATAAAACAAGAGCCTTTTTGTAATTAAAATAGTTGGTAAAAATTTCTGTTATAGAAGTAGATTTAAAACTCCAAAAAAGAATAATTACACTTAATATATTTTGTGCATTCCAAGGAATTACATTAAAACCATAGCCCAAAATTAGCAATAGAGAAATGATAAATAAGTGCATAGTAATAATAAAAGCTACCCCAAATTTTCTTGTTTTATTAAAAAGAATTAAAACTCCCATTACTGCCTCTAACCAAGGTACTGCATAAGTAAATACTTGTAATAAAATTTTTGGGATAAAAGAAAAATGCTTTTGTATTGCGTGCATCCATTCTGCATAAAATAGGCCATTTGCCTTATGTACACCACTCCAGAAATAAGTAGCAATAAAAATGAGCATCAGCAGGTATACTACTTTTTTAGGAGTTGTTTTATCTTCAAAAAAAGAGATGATAAAAATACTTAAAAATGCCTGATAAAAATAAGGTTGCAACCTATTTTGATCTACCAAAGCAAGAAATAAATATAGTATAACAAGTAGTATTCCTAACCATCTTTTGGGTTTAAAAAGATATGTAAGTAAACTAATAAAAAATGTTATTGCTAAAATATAATCTAATGGGTATTTTGGAATGGGTAACCAATTAAATAAAGGAATTACAGGAAAATCTTTGGTAGTTATCCATAACTTTGGGGTGTATATCATCATTACTAATGTTGATGCTATGGCTAGTATACGAACCCCATTAATTTTTTGTTTGTCTGTTAGGTTTGTTATCATTTCACTTTTTATTTAATACATTATTTTTTCTTTTAAATAGGTTGCTGTATAAGATTTTTTATTTTTTATTAATTTCTCTGGAGAACCTTCAAACAGAAGGTTTCCTCCATTTTTTCCTCCTTCTAATCCTAAATCAATAATATAATCGGCACATTTTATGAGTTCAATATTATGTTCTATCACTACAATAGAATGTCCTTTGTCTAAGAGAGCATTAAAAGAAATCAATAATTTTTTAATATCATGAAAATGCAACCCTGTTGTAGGTTCATCAAAAATAAAAAGGGTTTTATTTTTGGTATTTCCTTTTATTAAAAAGGAGGCTAATTTTATCCGTTGTGCTTCTCCGCCAGAAAGAGTGGAAGATGATTGCCCTAATTGTACGTAACCCAAACCAACATCTTGCAAGGGTTTTAGTTTTTGAGCAATTTTTATTTGCTCATGTTCGGTAAAAAACATCATAGCATCATCAATCGTAAAATTTAAAATATCATCAATAGATTTGTTGCCGTATTTTACTTCTAACACTTCTTTTTTAAATCGTTTTCCGTGGCAAACATCGCATTGTAAATGTACGTCTGCCATAAACTGCATTTCTATGGTTACTTTTCCTTCTCCTTTACAAACCTCACATCTTCCTCCTTCTACATTAAACGAAAAATGTTTGGGTTTATAGTTTCTGATTTTTGATAATTTTTGATTAGAAAATAACGTTCTAATATCATCATAAGTTTTAATATACGTTACAGGATTTGAGCGAGATGAACGACCGATAGGGTTTTGATTGATAAACTCTACATGTTGTATTTCTTTAAAACATCCTTTACTATCTGTATGTTGCCCTATTTTTTCTCCATAACCATTCAGTTTTTTTTGTAAAATAGGATAGAGTAAATTTTTAACTAACGTACTTTTTCCACTACCAGAAACTCCTGTAATAACGGTTAGGCAATTTAAAGGAAAAGTTACATTAATATTTTTTAAATTGTGCTCTCTTGCTCCAATAATTTGAATGCTATTTTTAATATTTCTTCGTTTTGTAGGAACTTCTATTTGTAACTGTTGGTTTAGATATTTTGCAGTTAAAGAGTTTGATTGTAAGATGTCTTGATAGCTTCCTTGGGCAACAATATGTCCGCCGTAAGTTCCTGCTTCTGGGCCAATATCAATAATATAATCTGCTTCTTTCATAATATCTTCATCATGTTCTACCACAATTACGGTATTGCCTAAATCTCTTAAATGTTTTAAAACACCAATCAGTTTTTCGGTATCTTTTGGATGCAAACCAATACTGGGTTCATCTAAAATATACATAGATCCAACTAAACTGCTCCCTAAAGAAGTGGCTAAGTTAATTCGCTGACTCTCACCACCAGAAAGAGTGTTAGAGGAACGGTTTAGTGTTAGGTAATTAAGACCAACATCATTTAAAAATTGTAATCGTGTTCTAATTTCTGTTAATAAACGCTTTCCTATTTTTTCTTGATGTTTGTTGAGTTTTAATTGACTAAAAAAGCCGATAAGTTCATCTAAAGGAAGTATAACTAAATCTGAAATGGTTTTATCGCCCACTTTTACATAATCGGCTTCTTTTCTGAGTCGTTTTCCGTTGCAATTTGTACATTTTGTTTTGCCTCGATAACGAGAAAGCATCACTCTATTTTGAATTTTATAACTTTTAGCTTCTAGTTTATTGAATAAATGGGTAATGCCATCAAACAATTTTGTTCCGTCCCAAACCAATTGTTGTTGTTGTTTGCTAAGTTCAAACCAAGGTGTATGAATGGGAATATCAAATTTATAGGCATTATTGATTAAATTATTTTTATAATTCTTAAAACTTTCAGTTTTAAAAGGAAAAACGGCATCATTATAAATAGACAAGCCTGTATTTGGGATGACTAGATTTTTGTCTATTCCTATTACATTCCCATAACCTTCGCAGGTAGGACATGCTCCATACGGGTTGTTAAAACTAAATAAATGTGTGTTGGGTTCTAAAAAGGTGATACCGTCTAATTCAAATTTATTACTAAATTTTTCAAGCTCATTTGTTCCTAAATTTTTGATACTACAAATTCCTTTTCCTTCAAAAAAAGCAGTTTGTATTGCGTCTGCTAATCGATTATAAAAATCTTCATCATTTTTGGTAATAATTCTATCAACAACCAAATCAAATGTATTTCCTGTAAACTCATCCATAGGAAAAGTATCAATTCTGTAAATAGTATTATTATATTTTAAACGTGCATATCCTTGTTGAGCTAGTACTTGTAATACTGTTTTTAATTCTCTGTGCTTATCAATTGTAATAGGAGCTAGGAGTAATAATTTTGTGCCATCAGGTATTTTTTTGATAAAATTTATTACATCAGAAACTGTATGTTTTTTTACTTTTCTTTTAGAAATTGGTGAAATTGTTGTACCAATTCTTGCAAATAATAATTTAATATAATCATAAATTTCTGTAGAAGTGCCAACGGTAGAACGTGGGTTTGTTGAATTTACTTTCTGCTCTATGGCAATGGCAGGAGCAATTCCTTTAATATAATCTACCTTTGGTTTGTGTAATTTTCCTAAAAATTGACGAGCATAGGATGATAAACTCTCTACATAACGTCTTTGTCCTTCTGCATATAGGGTATCAAATGCTAAAGAAGATTTTCCAGAACCAGATAATCCTGTAATAACAATTAACTTGTTTCTAGGAATAACCACATCAATATCTTTTAAATTGTGCAGTTTAGCTCCTTTAATAATAATATTTTCCTTTGGGTTTATAGAGGTAATATCTATTTTCATTTGTATAAAAAATAAGGCTTAAAAATACTATTTTTCGATTGAAATAAAGATATTAATTAAAAGAAAATCAAAATAAAATTTGTAGTTTCAGAAAATTTGTTTCATATTTGGGGTTCTTAAAATCATTAAATATATAAATTTATAGGATAAAATTACTTTTTAACGTTTTAATAAAAACCATAACCAAAAAGGCTTCTCAGCTTTTTTTAAAAGTAATTTATGATGAATAAAAATTTAACTCCAGACAGTACCTTAATTAGAGATTATATTAAAGGAAACGAGCAGTGTCTTGAAATTTTAATAAAAAGACATCAACAACATTTGTACGGTTTTATTTATAGTAAAATTAAAGACAAAGATTTAACCGAAGATATTTTTCAAGATACATTTATTAAAGTAATAAGAACTTTAAAAAGAGGAACTTATAATGAAGAAGGTAAGTTTTTGCCTTGGGTAATGCGTATTTCTTACAATTTAGTGATTGATCATTTTAGAAAAGCTAAAAGAATGCCTACTTTTAAAAACACAAATGAGTTTGATATTTTTTCTGTGTTAAGTGATGGTGTACTAAATGCAGAAAATGAAATTATTAAAGAGCAGATATTTTCTGTTGTAAAAAATTTGGTAGAAGAATTGCCAATAGAACAAAAAGAAGTGTTAAAAATGCGTATTTATAAGAATATGAGTTTTAGAGAAATTTCTGAAAACACAGATGTAAGTATTAATACAGCACTAGGTAGAATGCGTTATGCTCTAATAAATTTACGTAAAATTATAGAAAAAAATAAAATTATTTTAACTAGCTAACAATATAATAAAAAGAGTTACGTTGATTAAGTTATAATTGATAGTTAAAACCAATTTATTATGATGAAACTATACTCTAAAAAGTCATCCAATTTTAGGATGCAACCCAAGAAAGAAACAGTTCAATTTTTGTTAGACTTTTCAAAATCATTAAAAGTAGTTAGAACCAAAACAAACCATGTTATTGAATTGAATTTGAATTAAATATTAAAAAATCCTTAACAAAATAAGTTAAGGATTTTTTTATAGGATTTATAGCTATAACTAACTCCCTTTTACATTCTTTCTGGAACGTGAATTCCTAACAAAGAAAATGAAGACTTTATGGTATCTGCTACTTTTTTAGACAACTGTACTCTAAATATTTTTTTTTCTTGATTTTCTTCGCCCAAAATTGAAACATTCTGATAAAAAGAGTTAAATCCTTTTACCAAATCATAGGTGTAATTAGCAATAATTGCTGGGGAATAATTTGTTGCGGCGTTTTGTATAATTTCTGGATATAATTCTAATTGTTTTATTAATTCTTTTTCCTTAGGATGAAGAGTTATTATAATATTATTACTATAATCAAATGAAACTTTTCTTAGAATAGATTGAATTCTAGCATAGGTATATTGAATAAAAGAGCCTGTGTTTCCTTGAAAATCTACTGATGCTTTTGGGTCAAATAAAATACGCTTTTTAGGATCTATTTTTAAAATAAAGTATTTTAAGGCTCCTAAACCTATAATTTTATATAATTTTTCTTTTTCTTGTTTAGAGTAGCCCTCTAATTTTCCTAATTCTTTAGATATTGTACAAGCAGTATTACTCATTTCTTCCATTAAATCATCTGCATCTACAACAGTACCTTCTCTAGATTTCATTTTTCCAGAAGGTAAATCTACCATTCCATAGCTTAAATGGTATAGTTGTTCTGCCCAAGAAAATCCTAATTTTTTTAAGATTAAAAATAAGACTTTAAAATGGTAATCTTGCTCATTACCAACAGTATATACCATGCCTCCAATATTAGTAAAATCTTTAGCACGTTGTATGGCTGTACCAATATCTTGTGTCATATACACGGCAGTTCCGTCAGAACGAAGTACAATTTTTTCATCCAAACCCTCATCGGTTAAATTGCACCAAACAGAGCCGTCATTTTTTTTATAAAAGACACCTTTTTTTATACCATCTGCTACCACATCTTTCCCTAATAAATAGGTATTGCTTTCAAAATATAAGGTATCAAAATTTACTCCTAAATTTTTGTATGTAATTTCAAACCCATCATACACCCATTGGTTCATCATTTTCCAAAGAGTTATTACCTCTTTATCGCCAGCTTCCCATTTTCTAAGCATTTCTTGAGTTTCTAGTAGTAGAGGTGCTTGTTTTTTTGCTTCTTCTTCTGAAATACCTGATTTCACTAAATCAGAAATTTCTTTTTTATATTCTTGATTAAATTTTATGTAGTAATTTCCAACCAATTTATCACCTTTTAAACCTGTGCTTTTTGGTGTTTTATGGTTTCCATATTTTTTCCAAGCCAGCATAGATTTGCAAATATGTATTCCTCTATCATTTATAATTTGAGTTTTATACACTTTTTTACCAGATGCTTTTAAAATTTCTGCAATAGAATATCCTAATAAATTATTTCTAATATGCCCTAAGTGTAAGGGTTTGTTTGTGTTAGGAGATGAGTACTCTACCATAATAGCTTTTTCATCTGCCGTAGGCGATGTAAACCCGTAATTATTATTTAAATAAATAGAGTGAAATAAATCTGTGTAAAAAGAATTATCAATAACCAAATTTAAAAAACCTTTTACTACATTATAATTGGTTATTTTATCAATATTTTCTACTAAATATTTTCCTAAATCTTCACCAATTTGTATAGGATTTCCTTTTTTGTAACGTAGCATAGGAAAAACCACTACCGTAATATCGCCTTCAAATTCCTTGCGAGTAGTTTGAAACTCTACTGTTGGAATTTCTATACTGTACAAGTTTACAAAAGCTTCTTTTACTTTTGTTGTGATAATGGATTGAATATTCATTTCTTCTAAAAAATTGATAGACAAAATTACATAATTAATTTGATTTTACTCTTTGTATTTTTGATACTTTTGTACTATGGAAAAAAGACTTTTAGAATTACCAAAACTTGCAAAAGATGCTTTAAAAGAGAATAAAAAATACTTTGCAAAACTAAAAAAACGCACCCCAAAACGGTTAGATTTATTGATGCAAGAAATACATAATAATGAGTTTGAAAATACAGATTGTTTAACCTGTGGTAATTGTTGCAAAACTACAAGTCCTATTTTTACAGAAAAAGATATTGAACGGATTGCAAAACATTTGCGTATAAAAGCACAAAATTTTGTAGCACAATATTTAGAAAGAGATTCAGACGGTTTTTATGTGTTACAATTTGTTCCTTGTACTTTTTTAGATACAACAGATAATTCTTGTTTTATTTATAATGTGCGTCCAAAAGCTTGTAGAGAATATCCGCATACTAACCGAAGAAAGTTTATTAAAATTACAGATTTAACAATTAAAAATACAGAAATTTGTCCTGCAACTTATAGCATTGTAGAAGAGTTAAAGAAACGTTTTCCTTTATAAACGGTGTAAATAACAGATACTATAGGATAGTTGTAAACTAAAATAATTACATTGTACTAATAATATCATACTTTGTAATAATATGGTATTTCCCATTTTCTAAATCAACCAATACTGCTAAATTTTCTTTGGTTATTAGTTTAGATACGGCATTAATAGAAACCCCTTTTTTAACAATAGGAAATGCCAAACCCATTACTTCTTTAATCGGTTTATTGGCAATATTTTTATCAACTAGAAAGCTACGTAACAACGTTGTTTCATCTACAGAACCTACAAAACCATTGATATCTTTAACAGGAATTTGAGAAATTTTAAACTCTCGCATTCTTTCGATAGCGTGCGATACTAATTCTTCTGTTTTTACAGTAATCATAGGTGTATTTATATGATTTTTAATTAAATCTTCGGCAGTGGTTACTTCTTCATCTAAAAAACCACGTTCACGCATCCAATCATCATTAAACATTTTACCTACGTACCTACTTCCGTGGTCATGAAACAATACCACCACCACATCATCTTTGGTAAAATGCTCTTTTAATTGCAACAATCCTTTAATGGCAGAGCCAGCAGAATTTCCTACAAAAATCCCTTCTTCTTTGGCAATTTTACGTGTATATACAGCGGCATCTTTATCGGTTACTTTGGTAAAGCCATCAATAATAGAAAAATCTACATTTTTAGGTAAAATATCCTCTCCAATTCCTTCGGTGATGTACGGATAAATTTCATTCTCATCAAAAATACCTGTTTCATGATATTTTTTAAACACAGAACCGTAGGTATCAATTCCCCAAATTTTAATATTAGGATTCTTTTCTTTTAAATATTTTCCGATTCCAGAAATTGTTCCTCCAGTACCAACTCCCACTACAAAATGGGTGATTTTTCCATCAGTTTGTTCCCAAATTTCTGGTGCTGTTTGCTCATAATGAGCCAATGTGTTAGACGGATTATCATACTGATTTACATACCAAGAATTTGGTGTTTCTGCACCCAAACGTTTAGACACCGAATAATAAGAACGAGGGTCTTCTGGCTCTACATTGGTAGGACACACAATTACCTTTGCACCAACGGCACGTAAAATATCCATTTTTTCTTTTGATTGTTTGTCGGATATCACAAAAATACACTTATATCCTTTTATAATTGCCGCCAAGGCTAATCCCATTCCTGTATTTCCAGAAGTTCCTTCAATAATAGTTCCTCCGGGTTTTAAGTGACCATCTGCCTCTGCATCTTCAATCATTTTTAACGCCATTCTATCCTTTACAGAGTTTCCTGGATTAAAGGTTTCTACCTTTGCCAACACCAATGCATCTACTTCTTTGGTTACTGAATTTAATTGCACCAACGGTGTATTACCAATGGTTTCTAATATGTTTTTAGCGTATTTCATATTGGTTTTTTAAGAGCGTAAAGGTACGTTCTTTTTGGGCGTTCCCCAAGGGGTTGGTGACTCGTCTTAAAATAAGTTTACAACTTAATTTATGACCTGTCCTTGCTTTACTAGAGTAGTATTTTTCTTATAATAATTCTTTTATAATTTGTTTAGATAAAATATATTTTTTTTTCTGAAACAAGATATTTGTTTAAATTAATAATACGAACAGCAAAATCAATTTTTTTTTCTAAAATTACATTCTTACCCGTAATTATCAATTATTCATTATTAATTATCCATTCAATAGCCGTTTCTTCATTTTTTTCAATGGCTATTTCTACTGCTTTTTTGGCAACTTCTAATAAATGTTTGCTTTGTTTTTTTAAGGCAAAACTTTGTTCTATTAAATCGGCTATTTGTTGTTGTTTTGTTTCAACAATTTTAGGAATAAAAATTTTTCTAATGTCAGTTGATGAAATATTTGTTTGAACACCACCTGTTCCAATACGTGCAAGTTGTAATTCTCCGATAATTGAGTTTATAACTAATGGTAAAACTTCAAAATTGAAATTTTTTGGTGTAATTTTCATTATTCTTTGATTGACAACTGCTTTTACTCCTTTTGAAATTTTACAAGTATTACCTATAGTACCAGACATTGAAATTAAAATATCATTTTCTTCTGCAATATCTTTTGGGCTTAATTCTAAATCTCTTTTTGGAATATGAATAGCATTTGATAAATCAAGATGACCTTTTTTAATATTGTTTATTCTGATTAAAGGAACACCATTTTCTTTAATATAAGATTTACTTTTATATGGATAACCTGTTGAAAAATCTTCTATAAAGGCATCCAATATTTCAAAACCATTTTTATAAGATTTTACAGCATTTTCTATTTTTTCATACTTTTTTTGATAATACTCAGCATCTAATCTGCCACTTGTACCAAAACTATCTTTAAAATTTTTAATGTTTACATTTACCACCCCGCCCTTTGGGCACCCCTCCTTCTGAGGGGAATTACTTGGTGTAAAATCTTTTAAGCCTATTTCTGCTAAAAGTAGGTTTTCAGCTTGGGTGTAGGTTTGTTTTGAAGCTTTTTTTGAAGAAAATATTGTTTCAAAAA
>CAZZPG010000013.1:0-20320 GCA_964655975.1 uncultured Flavobacteriaceae bacterium | reverse complement strand
TTAGAAGACAAAAGGAGTAGGGAATGAGTGAGGTTTTTTTTATGCACCCCAACGTTTTTGTGTATGGCTTGTTGCGTTGGTTTAGCACAAAGTTAGTAAAAAGGAACTGAACTGTGAAGTGTCCGAGGATTTTCCCAAAGGAAAATCCGTAAGCAATGAGATATACACGGTGTTGCCACACGTTTTTTATTCGTTCGTGTAATATCCAATTAATCTTTTACCAGTAATAAAACCAATTCCATAAAATTTTATAGATTTATTCTTTTTCCAAGTAAGATTATAAATGCCGTCAGAGTCTTTTTTAATATCAATTACAAGAGTTAAATTTTGACTTGTTTTTTTTTCAAACCAAGTCGTTTCATAAGTACCTACAAATCTCATCTGATAACTTGATGTTAAATCAGAGCTTTCGGTAGAAATTCCATTCATTTTATTGTTTGTAAATTCCCCTAATAAATTTCCAGACTTATTTTGTTTGAAATAAAAAGTCCCAACTATATTTCCCATTCGCTATTAATTTCTTATAATAAATTCTATTATTACGTGTTTTCTTTTTTTCTTTTTCACCGATTATTTTTTTTCTTTTTTGAAAATAAATTTAGGTAAATTAATATTAGAATTTTTCAGAAAAACATAATCATATGAGTCAAAAGGATTGAATTCTTTGTCAAGAAGCTTAAAAAACCTATTTATTGAACGAATTTGCTCGATTTTTTCATTATAATTAGTTTGTAAACCATAAACCCCCAGTTTGTTTTTTGTGAACTTTAAATAGAAATTCTCGTTCTCCCACTGAATATTTTGAGGAATGTATTTTGATATAATTTTTCCAGTTGATTTTTTTATTTCTATAAGTTTTATCAGGGTATTTTTTTTAAACTCAGCGATAAATTTATAATTACCTTCTGATGCAGTCCATTTGCCCAAGAAATGCCCTTTGCTATTGAACTGACCATTAACATTCTTTAATGAAAAATTATTTATTAAAGTATCATTTTTTAATTCAATAAAATAAATATTCTGTTTAATTTTATCGTTATTATTCCCGTTTAATAAAGGCTCTGAAGTTTGGTTATACGACCAAGTTCCATTTTTGTGACCATTTTTGTAATTGCCTAAAATAATTATTGAATTAGCTGAATGTTTATGAAACCTCTTATAATACCATTCTCCATTTTGAATATTATTTTGAAAAGCTCCAAAAACAACCGTGTTGAAATTTCTTTCGTCATTTTCATATTTAAAATTACCGTGATATTTTCTATCATAATTTTCATCCTCATAGTATTCATATAATGCCTTTCCATTTTTGTATTCTCCGTTATATTTTTTTAATTTTTGAGAATAAGTGTTTAATGAAATAAAGCAAAAAATTGTTAAAAGTGTAATTTTCATAGTTTTTGGGTTAAATGTGTGGCAACTTGTTATATGTGCAACGAATATACACAAATTAATTAAAATCTGCTGGATAATGAGAATTTTTTTATTGGATTTGAATTATTTAAATTTTTTAAAAGATTGTCTAATGGGCTTTCTATTTCTAGTAAATCCTTTTGAGCAACATGGGTATAAATCATAGTTGTTTCTAATTTTGAATGCCCAAGTAATTCTTGTATATACCTAATTCCTGTTCCGTTTTCTAATAAATGTGTGGCATAACTATGTCGTAAAGTGTGTGGAGTTACCTTTTTATATACTTTTGCTAATAAACAAGACCTTTCTAAAAATTTTCTAATACTACTAGAAGAGTATTTTCCTTTTGGTCCTTCAACAAAATATTTCTTTGGCTTGTAACTCTCTATATAGGTTTGTAAAAGAGGTAAAATACTTTTTGCTAAAACTACAAATCTATCTTTTCTTCCTTTAGAATTTTTAATAATTAATTGGTTTCTACCAATATCAAAATGATGCAACTCTAAATTTAATAATTCACTTATTCTTAATCCAGAAGAATAAATCAGGGTAATAATAACTTTGTGTTTTATATTTTTAGTACACCTTATAATACTTATTATTTCTTCTTTAGATAATACATTTGGCAATTTTTTATCCCTTATAGGACGCTCTAATGTTACTTCGGATATTTGTGTATGAGGATAAAATTTTGCAAGTAATTTTATAGCACTAATAAATTGACGTTGGGTGCTAATGGAATATTCTTTTTTTATAAAATCAGACTCAAAATAACGTTCTATTGTACTGTTTGTTATACCTTGCAATGGTATATTTTGAACAAAACCTAAAAAATTATAAACAAAGCTAGAATAGGTTTCAACTGTACTTTGGCTATATCTTTTCCCTATTAAATAATTCTTATATTTTATATAAAAATCTTTTCTTTTTTCTGATAATGTTACTTTTATTTTTCTAAAATGAGTAGTTTTTTTCAAATCAGAATTATCTATAATTGCTTTTTCTTTAAAAAGGAGTATTATTTTGTTTTCATTTTCTAAAGAGTAGGGTATATACCATGCTTTATACCGAAAACTCCATCTTGCTAAAAGTTTATCCTTTACCAAAGAGATAAGTGTGTTATTATAAGAAAACAATAAAAAAAGCTGTAAAGCTCCTCTATGTTTTAGAGTTTTTAATTTTATTTTTGGTAAGGAGTTCATAACACAGCCAAGTTACCTAAAAAATACCAAAAAAACAAAAGGCTATCTATAAATATTTAGAAGTAAGCTAATTCTAAGAAACCAACACTAAAAAATTTTAGTATATAAAATGCACTTTTAAGTTTACTAATAGCCTTTTTGCTTTTTTTTTACAAAAAAAGCAAATATTAAAATTATAACACTTGTTAATAAAAATTTTCTATAATTTTTTGATTTTTTAAAATATCATCTAAGGTTTCTCTCTTAGAAATTAAGTAATCTTTTCCTTTTATTAGCATTACCTCGGCAGGCTTTAAACGAGAATTATAATTAGAAGCCATAGAAAAACAGTAAGCACCCGCGTTGTAAAAACACAAAATATCTTCTTCTTTAATTTCATTAATTTTTCTATTAGAGGCAAAAGTATCAGTTTCGCAAATATAACCTACCACCGTATAAAAACGTTGTTTCCCCATAGGATTAGAAATATTTTCTATATGATGATAGGCATTGTATATCATAGGTCTTCCAAAATGATTAAAACCACTATCAATCCCTGCAAAAACACTAGATGTTGTTTGTTTTATTACATTTACTTTTACCAAAAAGTAACCAGCTTCACTTACTAAAAACTTACCAGGTTCAAACATTAAAGTTAGTTTTTTGCCATATTCTTCAGAAAAATTAGTAAACCTTTTAGTAAGTTGTTTCCCTAAATCGTCAATATCTGTAGCAATATCTCCTTCTTTATAAGGTACTTTAAATCCACTACCAAAATCAATATAATCTAAGTTTTCAAAATGCTTTGCAGTATCTAATAATATTTCAGAAGCCCGTAAAAAGGTTTCAATATCTAAAATATCAGAACCAGTGTGCATATGAATTCCATGAATAATCATTCCTGTGTTTTCTACCACTCTTTTAATATGCGGAATTTGGTAAATAGAAATACCAAATTTAGAATCTATATGACCTACAGATATTTTACTATTTCCACCACCCATAACATGAGGATTAATACGGATACAAACAGGTGTTTTTGGGTGCTTTTGACCAAATAATTCTAAAATAGATAAATTATCTATATTAATTTGTACACCTAGTTTTGCAACTTCTTCAATTTCCTCTAAAGAAACTCCGTTTGGTGTAAATGTAATGTCTTTAGGATTAAAACCTGCTAGTAAACCTAATTGAACTTCTTGCGATGAAACGGTATCTAAACCAGCCCCTAAACCTTTTATAAATTTTAAAATATTGATGTTAGACAATGCCTTTACTGCATAATTTATTTTTAAATGATGTACATTAGAGAAAGCATCAGATAAACGTTTGTATTGAGAAGCAATTTTATCAGTATCATATACATATAATGGGCTTTCATATTTTTTAACTAATTGTAATAAGGTAGCTCTATCCACAAGGTTGATTTTTGGTGAAAATGAAAATCAAAAATAGAAAAAGAATATCTATTTTTTGTTTTTTTAGTAAAAATAAATAGAAATAAATTTTTTAAGCTGTTCAAGTTCTGTTAATAACTAATTGCAAACCTCATTTTATTTTTTCTATGGAAATACTACTTTAGCAAATACTTCAATCCGTAGAAAGATTTATGGCAAAAGAAACAAAATATACCGAAGATAATATACGATCATTAGATTGGAAAGAGCATATTAGAATGCGTCCAGGAATGTATATTGGTAAATTGGGTGATGGCTCATCAGCAGATGATGGAATCTATATTCTTATTAAAGAAGTACTTGATAACTCTATAGATGAGTTTGTAATGGGAGCAGGAAAAACTATTGATGTTTCTATACAAGGCACTAAAGTAATTATAAGAGATTATGGTAGAGGAATTCCTTTAGGAAAAGTTGTAGATGTGGTTTCTAAAATGAATACAGGAGGTAAATATGACTCTCGTGCCTTTAAAAAATCGGTAGGATTAAACGGTGTAGGTACCAAAGCAGTAAATGCGTTATCAACATTTTTTAGAGTAGAATCTACACGTGATGGTAAATCTGCAGTAGCAGAATTTTCTCAAGGAAACTTAGAAAACGAAGAGTTTTTAGATGAAACCTCTCGTAGAAGAGGTACAAAAGTTTCTTTTATCCCTGATGAGATTATTTTTAAGAAATTTAAATTTAGACCCGAGTACGTTATTAAAATGTTAAAAAACTATGTGTATTTAAACCCTGGTTTAACCATTATTTTTAACGGAGAAAAATACTTTTCAGAAAACGGATTAAAAGATTTATTGGAAGATAACAACAATACAGAAGATATGTTGTATCCAATCATTCATTTACGTGGTAATGATATTGAAGTAGCCATAACCCATAGTAAAACACAATATTCAGAAGAATACTATTCTTTTGTAAATGGGCAACATACTACACAAGGAGGTACACATCAAACAGCATTTAGAGAATCTATTGTAAAAACAATAAGAGAGTTTTATGGCAAAAATTTTGATGCTTCGGATATTAGAAAATCTATAATTTCTGCCATTTCTATCAAAGTGATGGAGCCTGTTTTTGAAAGTCAGACCAAAACCAAATTGGGGTCTACAGAAATGGGAGGTGGTTTGCCAACGGTAAGAACCTATATTAATGATTTTGTGAAGAAATACTTAGATAATTACCTTCATAAAAATATAGAAACGGCCGATAAGCTACATCGAAAAATTGTGCAGGCAGAAAAAGAGCGAAAAGAACTTTCTGGTATTAGAAAATTGGCAAGAGATAGAGCAAAAAAAGCAAGTTTGCACAATAAAAAATTACGTGATTGCCGTATACATTTAGCAGACATCAAAAAAGAAAGTTATTTAGACACTACCCTGTTTATTACCGAAGGAGATTCTGCTTCTGGATCTATTACCAAATCAAGAAACGTGAATACCCAAGCAGTATTTAGTTTAAAAGGAAAGCCGTTAAATTCTTACGGATTATCAAAAAAAATAGTGTACGAAAACGAAGAATTTAACCTACTGCAAGCGGCGTTAAATATAGAAGATGGCTTAGAAGGTTTGCGTTATAACAATATTGTAATTGCTACGGATGCCGATGTAGACGGAATGCACATTCGCTTATTGTTAATTACTTTTTTCTTGCAATTTTTTCCAGAATTAATCAAAGAAGGGCATTTGTATATCTTAGAAACACCGTTGTTTAGAGTTCGTAATAAAAAAGAAACTTTTTATTGTTATTCTGAGAAAGAAAAGAGAACAGCCATCAATAAATTAAGAGGAAAACCAGAAATTACCCGATTTAAAGGACTGGGAGAAATATCACCCAATGAGTTTGTACATTTTATTGGTGATGATATTCGGTTAGAACCTATAATGTTAGACAAAGAAATGTCTATTGAAGAAATGTTGCAGTTCTATATGGGTAAAAACACACCAGATAGACAGAAATTTATCATCGAGAATTTAAAAGTAGAATTAGATTTGTTAGAAGAGTTGTAAAGTGAATACAAAAAGTATAAT
This sequence comes from uncultured Flavobacteriaceae bacterium, assembly GCA_964655975.1. Classification (GTDB taxonomy): domain Bacteria; phylum Bacteroidota; class Bacteroidia; order Flavobacteriales; family Flavobacteriaceae; genus Polaribacter. Next base: position 14,239 of record CAZZPG010000013.1, on the reverse strand, counting down.
TCCAGATGAAATAATTACGAATAAAATCTATTTGATTCGTAATCAAAAGGTGTTATTAGACAGAGATTTGGCAGAATTATACCAGGTAGAAACAAAACAGTTAAAAAGACAAGTTCGTAGAAATATAGAACGTTTTCCAGAAGATTTTATGTTTGAAATGACAAAAACTGAGTTCGAAAATTTGAGGAGTCAAATTGGCACCTCAAGTTGGGGAGGAAGTAGATATACCCCAATGGTATTCACAGAACAAGGAGTCGCAATGTTATCGAGTGTATTAAAAAGCGATAGAGCTATTGCTGTAAATATTAAAATTATACGAATATTTACAAAAATGCGACAATTGTTAAATGACAATTTAAGTTTACAATTAGAAATAGAAAATATTAAAAAGAAATTAACAAATCACAGTAAAAATATAGAATTGGTTTTTAATTATTTAGACGAATTGACAACCAAGAAAGAGAAAGAAGCACCAAGAATTAAAATTGGGTATAAAAAAGACAATTAAACATTTAAACGAATAACCGTTTAAACTTTTAGAATGAGCGAAGAAACAAACAATTACGAAAACGACGAAGAGTTACACCAACCCACAGAAAACACCGAAACCATTACCAAGGTTACCGGAATGTTTAAAGAGTGGTTTTTAGATTATGCCTCGTATGTAATTTTAGAAAGAGCAGTTCCTGCTATTAATGACGGTCTAAAACCTGTGCAACGTAGAATTATGCATTCTATGAAAGATTTAGATGATGGGCGTTACAATAAAGTAGCCAATATTGTTGGTCATACAATGCAGTATCACCCACACGGAGACGCTTCTATTGCCGATGCAATGGTGCAAATTGGTCAGAAAGAATTGCTGATTGATATGCAAGGAAACTGGGGGAATATTTTAACAGGAGACCGTGCAGCTGCCTCAAGATATATAGAAGCTCGTCTATCTAAATTTGCTTTAGAAGTTGTGTTTAACCCCAAAACTACAGAATGGAAATCATCCTATGACGGAAGGCGTAAAGAACCTGTAGATTTACCTGTAAAATTTCCATTATTATTAGCACAAGGAGCAGAAGGAATTGCCGTAGGATTATCAACCAAAATATTGCCACATAATTTTATTGAGCTGATAGATGCATCTATCAAATATTTAAAAGGACAAAGTTTTAAAATAATTCCAGATTTTTTAACTGGTGGAATAGCAGATTTTACCAATTATAATGACGGTAAACGAGGAGGGAAAGTACGAGTACGTGCAAAAATATTTCAACAAAATAAAAAAACCTTGGTTATTACTGAAATACCGTTTGCAACCACCACACTATCATTAATTGATAGTATTTTAAAGGCAAATGATAAGGGGAAAATTAAAATCAAAAAGATTGAAGATAATACCGCTGCTAATGTAGAGATTTTAGTGCATTTGCCAGCAGGAATATCACCAGATAAAACCATAGATGCACTATATGCCTTTACTAATTGTGAGGTGTCAATATCACCATTATCGTGTATTATTGAAGATAATACACCTATTTTTATAGGAGTTTCTCAAATGCTCAAGCACTCTACAGATTTAACAGTAGAGTTGTTAAAGAAAGAATTAGAAATTCAGTTAAATGAATTAGAAGAACAGTGGCATTTTTCATCATTAGAACGTATTTTTATAGAAAATAGAATTTATCGAAATATTGAAGAAGAAGAAACGTGGGAAGGCGTAATATCAGCAATTGAAAAAGGTTTAAAACCTCATATAAAACATCTTAAACGAGGCGTTACAGAAGAAGATATTGTACGATTAACCGAAATTAGAATTAAGAAAATTTCGAGGTTTGATATTGATAAAGCGAAACAATATATAGAGAGTTTAGAAGATAAAATTGCAGTTGTAAAAGCACATTTAACTAATTTAATCAATTTTACAATTAATTATTTTAAAAACTTAAAAAAGAAATATGGGAAAGGACGAGAGCGTAAAACAGAAATAAGAATTTTTGATGATATTATTGCCACAAAAGTAGTAATGCGTAACACCAAACTGTATGTAAATAGAGAAGAGGGTTTTGTAGGAACATCACTTAAAAAAGATGAATATGTAACCGATTGTGCAGATATAGATAATGTAATTATTTTTAGAGCAGATGGCAAAATGATAGTAACCAAAGTAGCCTCTAAAACCTTTGTTGGTAAAGATATTATACATATTGCCGTTTTTAAAAAGAAAGACAAACGTACTGTGTATAATATGATGTACAAAGACGGTCGTTCAGGACCAAGTTATATGAAGCGTTTTACAGTAACCAGTATTACAAGAGATAAAGAATATGATTTAACTAATGGAAATAAAGGGTCTAAAGTTTTGTATTTTACAGCAAACCCAAATGGAGAAGCAGAAGTAGTTACTATTAATTTACGAAATGTAGGAAGTGTTAAAAAACTAAAATGGGATATTGATTTTGCAGATTTAGGGATAAAAGGACGTGGAGTTAGAGGAAATAGTATTACCAAATTACCAATTAAAAAAGTGGAATTTAAAGAGGCAGGAGTTTCTACTTTAAAACCTCGTAAAATTTGGTTTGATGATGCAGTACAACGTTTAAATGTTGATGGAAGAGGAGAGTTGTTAGGTGAGTTTAAAGCAGAAGATAAATTATTAATTGTAACGCAATCTGGTAAAGTAAAAGCTATAAAGCCAGACGTATCATCTCATTTTGATGGTGATATGATTGTCTTAGAAAAATGGAACCCGAAGAAACCTATTTCTGCTATTTATTTTGATGGAGAAAAAAAGAAATATTATATCAAACGTTTTCTAATAGAAACAACAGATAAAGAGGAAGTATTTATTTCTAATCATCCAAAATCACAATTAGAAATTGTAGCCACAGATTACAGACCAATGGTAGAAGTGGTGTTTTCTAAACGTGGTTTAGAGAATATGGAAATAAATTTAGAAAAATTTATTGCAATAAAAGGAATAAAAGCTCAAGGGAATCAATTAACCTCAGATAAAATTAGACAAGTTAATTTGTTAGAGCCTTTGCCTTTTAAAGAACCCGAAGAACTAAAAGCAGAAGATGTAGAGGTTGTAGGTGAAGAAGTAATAGAAGTAACTGAATCACCTAAAAAAAAACTATCTAAAAATATAATAAGCAGTAAAGAAAAAGCCAAAAAAGCATTACAAAAAACTATTGATAAGAAAAAAATAAATTTAAAGGGAAAAGATAATGAAAGTCAGACTTTGCTATTTTAAAACTAAAATATTTTACTCAAAGAATTTCAATTTTTTTGATTGATTAGCTTTAGAAAGATTACTTTAACTTCTCAAAAAACACCAATTTATAATTTGGCAACAGTTCTGGATGCGTAATTTTGATGATATCTTTAAGCACCAAATCAGGTCTTGTAGGAGCTAACTCAAAGTAAATTGCTCCACCTGTTTTCCCTTTTTTAATAGTTGGCGAGTAAATTTTATCATTTTTAAATGCTTTAAACTCTGCATAATGTTGATTGCTTTCTAACAGTTGTTTTTTTGATGAAAAATATCCTGGAGAAATCCAGAAATCAGCATTTTTTCCTTTTTCAAAAACACTTTCAAAACTTAATGATAAGCTTCCTCTCCCTTTGCTTTCTTTCCAAAGATAATTAAGGTTTGCATCTGCTAAAAACTGAGCTACAAAGCTTTTTCCTGTGGGTAAATTCCAAATATCTTTACTCATAATTGCTCCAGAAAGTATAGTGGGTTGTGTGGTAGCTTTTTTTGCAATTTCTTTAGCTTGTAAATAATTACTTTCTATTGAAGTAAAAATACTGTCAGCTTTTTTATTTTCATTATAAAGAGTACCAAAAAACTTAATCCATTCTGCTCTACCAAGAGGAGTTTCTTCTAGCCAATCAGCATTTAAAATTACAGGAATTCCTGCCTGCTCTATAGCATTATAGGTTTTATTAGTTTTTCCTGTAGAAAAACCAACTACCAATTCTGGGTGGATTTCTAATAATATTTCTGTATTAATAGAATTTTCTTTTCCTAGTTCTTTAATATGTCCGTTATCAATTAATTTTCTAATCTTTTTTGATGAGATATATTTTGCATGTGGAAATCCTATAAGTGTATTTTCTTTTTCTAAAAGCTCAATCATTGGTATATGAGTGGTAGATGTTACTACAATTTTTTGAATTGGAATAGTAATATAGGGTATTTTGTAGTCTATATTTTTTGATTTTTTTTTTAAGATAAGTATATATTTAAATACTTTTTTTGTATTAGGATAGGGAGTTTTTACAATAAGATTTTTGATGTTATTAACTATCTGAATATCAAATAACTTAGCATACTTTATTTGACGTATCTCTTTACTGTTAGAATTCTCTGTTTTTTCTGTGTGTTTTTTCTTGCAAGAGTTAGTTATTAATAAAAAGAATAATCTAAAAATATGGTAAAGTAGTTGTTTTTTTATTTAGGAATAGATTAAATAACAAAATTACAAAATATTTCTTTGTTATGAGTTTTTAAACTACATTTGCAATGATTTTTGGTTTTTTTCTGTCATCAGACAGATTAAATTAAAAGGGAATTTGGTGCAAACCCAAAACTGTTCCCGCAACTGTAAGCTACAAAGCTTGTAAAAATCTTATAACCACTGTTCTGAATAATAGTAAGAATGGGAAGGTATTTTACAAGACGTAAAGTCAGGAGACCTGCCAATATCAACAAAATAAAAAACTTTCGGGATAAAAGTTGTTATGAATATGCAGATAAAATACATTTTTATTGTAATTATTTTATTTTTGACCAATAATTTGTTGGCTCAGAAAGACAGTATCATTCAATTAGATGAAATTGTACTGCCTATTTCTAAAATTAAAAACTTTTCTAAAGGGTATTATACTCAGTTTTTATCAGATACTATTATCAAAAAAAATAACGCCTCTTTAACAGATGTTTTACGTTATAATTCATTTTTATATTTTAAAGAAAATGGCTATGGGATGGTTTCTTCTCCTTCTTTTAGAGGTACAAATGCTTCTCAAACTGCAGTGGTGTGGAATGGTATTAATATAAATTCTCAATTAAATGGGCAAACCGATTTTAATACTATTGAAGTAAACTCATTAAACATTATTGCAGTAAGAAATGGAGGTGGTAGCGTGTTGTTTGGTAGTGGTGCTATTGGTGGCACAATTCTTCTTAATAATGTAATTTTATTTAAAAATCAAGAAAGTAGAGAGTTATCAATATCTTACGGAAGTTTTACAACATTTAATACTTGTTTTAAAGGAACAATTTCTTCAGAAAAGGCATACTTAAATGCAACGGTTTCTTACAATACTTCTAAAAATGATTATTCCTACCTAGAAACCTCATTAATGAATGAGAATGGAAGTTTTTATAACCTAAGTTTTAATGGAAACTTAGGTTATAAGTTCAATACAAAAAACCAGCTAAAGTATTATACGACTACTTTTTTTGGTGATAGAAATTTATCTAGAACATTAACAGCTCCTTCAAAATCAAAATACAAAAATATAACTACAAAAAATTTATTAGAATGGAATTATTTTATCAATTCTAATGAAATTTTTACGTTAAAAACAGCACTTTTAGGAAGGGAATACACCTATTTAGAAGATAAAGATAAACCACATTTATCTTCTGTAGGAAATTCTATTAGAATAATTGGAGTAGTAGATTATAAAAAGAAAATATCATCAAAAGTAACTATAAATACCATATTTTCTTATGAAAATACCACAGGAAAAGGAGATAATCTTCAACAAAAAACTAGAAATAATTTTTCTGGTGTGGTTTTATTAAATCATAAACTAAATAAATGGTTAAGCTACGGAGTTCAATTTAGAAAAGAATATAACAGAAATTATAATACTCCTTTTGTGTATTCTTTGGGGGTTGATTATAAATTGAACAAAAAATATACACTTTCATTTAATACATCTAAAAATTTTAGAATTCCTACATTTAATGATTTGTATTGGAATTTTGGAGGAAATCCCAATTTAAAACCAGAAACATCTTACCAATATGAAATAGGAAATCATCTAAAAATAGGAAATATAATTTTTCAGATAAACGGATTTTATATTAAATCAAAAAATCTTATTCAATGGAAACCAGATGCAATAGGAAATTGGGCACCTATAAATGTAGCTGAAACAGAAAATTATGGAGGTGAAGCATCTGTGAGTTCTATCAAAAAAATTAAAGACCATATTTTTCGTTTTTCTGCAAACTATTCATATACTATTGCTAAAAATAAGGCAACAAATAAAAATTTAATCTATGTACCAAAACATAGAGCAAATTTTAGTATAGATTATAATTATTATCAACTTACAATATTCTATCAACAATTAATTAACGGAAAAGTAGTAGTTATTGGAGATGAATTACCTATGTATTCTGTAAGTAACCTAGGGATAGATTATCAATTCACAAATAAAAATTTTCATCCAAAATTAGGTATAAAAATAGTTAATTTATGGAACAGAAATTATCAAAACGTACAAAATAGGCCTATGCCTACTAGAAATATTCACTTAACACTTAATTTTAAATTTTAAATAAAATGAACACAAAAAAAATAATAATAACAGCAATTTTTACAGGAATTCTTTTTTCATCTTGTTCTGAAAAAGAAGAAATTATCCTACCAAAAGGAAATTATGATAACGGTATCTTAGTAACCAACGAAGGTGCTTTTAGCGGAGGTACAGGAACCATTAATTACATTTCTGATAATTATATTACCGAAGTTGCTAAAATTTTTAAAAATAAAAATAATGAAGATTTAGGAACTATTGTGCAATCTATTGGTTTTAATGATGATAAAGCTTATATTATAGCCAATGTTGCTAACAAAATTTCTATTTCCAATAGATATACTATGGAGCGTTTAGCAACCATAACAACGGGGCTAAACAACCCTAGATACATGGCTTTTGCAAACGGTAAAGGTTACGTAACCAATTGGGGAGGAGGCTCAGATAGTACTGATGATTTTATTGCAGTTATAGATTTATCTACCAATACAGTTACATCAACCATTTCAGTAAATGAAGGACCAGAGCAAATTGTAGCAAAAAATAATAAATTATACATTTCTCATAAAGGAGGAAGGAATACAGGAAATTCAATTACCGTAGTTGATGCAACTACTAACACTGTTTCTACAACAATAACTGTTGGAGCAAAACCAGATGAACTCTTTTTTAATGATGCAGGAGCTTTAGTAGTATCTTGCGAAGGAAAAGCAGTATCTAATAGAAATCCTACAGAAATGCTGGCTAAATTGGTAAAAGTAAATGTAAGTAATAATACAATTTCTACTACACTAATATTTGCTAGTGGTGTGCATCCAAATAATATGGTTATTGAAAACGGAAAAATATATTTTTCTACTTCAAATAATGTATATGTAATGGATGAAACATCTTCTACATTGCCAAACTCTTCTATAATAACAACACCTGTGTACGGAATGTCTGTAAATGATGGTAAAATTTACACTACAGATGCTAAAGATTATACGTCTAACGGAACTTTAAAAATATTTGAAGCAACTACAAAAGCAGAATTAAAATCATTTACTGTAGGGATTATTCCAGGAAAAATATATTTTAATTAAATATGACACTACATCCCCCTAGTTTTCTATGAAAACTATTGTAGAAAGAAATCCTCTCAAGTTTTTTGAGAGGATTTTATATTAAAGTAATTTTTTAACCTCAGTTTTTAAAATAGAAATAGCAGTATCTGTTGTGGGGACTGCCTTTTTATATTCTAATAAAATATTTTCCCTAAGTTCTTGTGCAGTTTCGCAATTTTTTTCTAGCTGATTTAATTTATTGATAATAGCAATTTTTGTAGCAACAATGGCAGTCCAAGAAGCATCAGAAATATAGATTTGTTGTACCATATTATGCTCAAACTCTTGTTCTATATTAGCAGTTAATAAAAGCAAATAACCTTTAGAGTCATTACCAATAGGATTAATACGATGTTGCAATTTAATTGGATTTATTCTATCACAAAATAATAACATTCTTTCATAAGCCTGTAGTTTTATGGGTAAAGATTTTTTTTTTCTATCCGTAATAATATTAATTTGTTTCTCTTTAGCATTAAAACTTAAAAAACTACTAAAAAAATAGTAGGCAATACCACCAGTAATTAAAGACGGAATTGAATAACTAAGTAATTCTGAAATATTCATATTTTTCTTTTAAAAGACCAAAAGTACTTTTTGTGATGGAATTCTCATAATTTATTTTCAATAAATGATAATTATCACCAATGCAAAATTAAGTTATTTAGAACTTTGCAATATCATTAAATTTTTAACTTAATTTTAATCAAATGAGAACAACTATTTTTAAATTTTATTTTTTACTGTTTACATGTTTTGCATTTTCACAAGCAGGACACGTAATGCAAGGAGTAGGAGCTGTAAATATGTCTATGGGTGGTGCAGCAACTGCACAACCAATAGATTTTAATGGAGCCATTTTATGGAATCCAGCATCGCTAACAGCATTTAAAGAAAAAGAAATTTCTTTAAGTGTTGGAGCATTTTTTTCTTCGCCAAAATTATCTTCATCTTTACCTGCAGGAATCTTAGGAGCAGGAGCACCAGGAGTAAAAGGAACAACATTAGACAAAAGAGGAACATCTTTAATGCCAGCATTAGCTATGGTTTGGGCAAAAGAAAATAGCAAACATATTTTTGCTTTATCTGCTTTTGGTATTAGTGGTTTTGGAGTAAAATTTCCAAAAGAAGAAAATAACCCTTTACTTGGAGCAAATTTTGACCCAACTAAAAACTCAAATCCAATTAATTATCCACAACAAGCAAGAGGTTTTGGTTTGGTAGAATCAGACTATATGTTGTTGCAAATGTCATTAAGTTATGCTTATAAATTTTCTGATGAATTTTCAATTGGAGTTCAACCAAATATAGATTACGCATCATTACAATTAGCACCAAATCCCATTTCACCACCAAGCCAAACAAAAGGATACCCAACTACAAATAAAGCTTCTGCAATTGGTTATGGAGCACAAATAGGAGTGTTTTATGATTCTGGTAGTATGCTAAAATTAGGAATATCTTACAAAACCAAACAATCCTTTGGTAAGCTAGAATTTAAACAAAAGTACTTAGATGGTACTGATGCACCTAATGTAAAATATACGATGAACTATCCTGCAATTCTTTCTTTCGGATTAGGGTTGTCTGGTAAAAAAATAGATTTTGCACTAGATTACAGAACTGTTTTTTATGAAAAGACAGAAGGATTTAAAGAAATAGGATGGAATGCTAATGCTTCTGTTAAAGGATTTGGATGGAAGAATATGACCATTATTTCTGCTGGAATCCAATATCAAATTACAGAAAAAATGCCAATTAGACTTGGCTATACTTATAGTTCTAATGCGATAAAAGATGAGTTAGCTTTTTTCTCAGTTTCTGCTCCAGCAGTTATAAATAACGCAGCTCAAATAGGGTTAGGATATATTTTTAATAATAAATGGAAATTAGATGCTGTTTTTCATCAAGGGTTTAGAGGCAAAGGAGTTGCAGGAAAAATATTAGATCCAATGGCAATTAATACAACAAATCCTTTAGGAGAAATGCCTAACACAAATATTTCTTATAATATGGAAACTTCCTTAATTCAATTTACATTAAACTATACATTTGATAAATAAAAAACAAATAAAATCAGTAAAAAAGGTTATCAAAAATGATAACCTTTTTTTGTGAATAAAAAAAATAATCTTCCAAAAAAGAACGAAATAGAATCCGTAAATTTCCACTTTCAAAACAATTTACTTTGGCAAACTATTTAGATTCTTTAAATCTCGCTCAAAAAGAAGCCGTTTTACAAAAAGAGGGGCCTATAATTATTATTGCAGGTGCAGGCTCTGGTAAAACACGTGTACTTACTTACAGAATTGCTCATTTAATGCAACAAGGTGTAGATGCGTTTAATATTTTATCGCTCACCTTTACCAACAAAGCGGCAAGAGAAATGAAAGCTCGTATTGAAGGCGTGGCAGGAAATAATGAGGCCAAAAACCTATGGATGGGAACATTTCACTCAGTATTTGCACGTATTTTACGTTCAGAAGGAGATAAATTAGGATATCCATCTAATTTTACGATTTATGATACGCAAGATTCTATTCGGTTAATTACTTCCATCATCAAAGAAAAACAACTCGATAAAGATAGATACAAACCCAAGCAGATTTTAAACAGAATATCCTCCTTTAAAAATAGTTTAATTACTGTGAGAGCTTATTTTAACAATTCAGATTTAATTGAGGCAGACTTACAAGCAAGTAGACCAAAAGTAGGGGATATTTACAGAGAATATGTAGATAGATGTTTTAAAGCAGGTGCGATGGATTTTGATGATTTATTACTAAGAACCAATGAGTTATTAACCAGATTCCCAGAAGTATTGGCAAAATATCAAGACCGTTTTCGGTATATTATGGTAGATGAGTATCAAGATACCAACCACTCGCAATACTTAATTGTACGTGCGTTGGCAGATCGTTTTCAAAATATTTGTGTGGTAGGAGATGACTCTCAAAGTATTTATAGTTTTCGTGGAGCAAACATTCAAAACATATTAAATTTTCAGAAAGATTATTTAGATGTAAAAACCTTTAAATTAGAGCAAAATTACCGATCATCAAGCAATATTGTAGAAGCTGCAAACAGTGTAATTGATAAAAATAAAACCAAATTAGACAAAGAAATTTGGACTGCTAATAAGGCAGGAGAACCTATTAAAATAATGCGTACCATTTCTGATGGAGAGGAAGGTAGGTTTGTAGCCAGTTCTATTTTTGAAAATATGATGAATCATCAGCAAACAGCAGATTCATTTGCTATCTTGTATCGTACCAATGCACAATCTAGAGCGATGGAAGATGCACTGAGAAAAAAAGATATTAAATATAGAATTTATGGAGGAATATCTTTTTATCAACGGAAAGAAATTAAAGATTTACTCTCGTATTTACGTATTCTAATCAATCCAAATGATGAGGAAGCCTTAAAAAGAATTATTAATTATCCTGCAAGAGGCATCGGAGCCACTACCGTTAATAAGTTGATGATTGCTGCCAACCACTATAAACGCTCTATTTTTGATGTGATAAAACATGTTGATAAAATTGATATCAATATTAATGGAGGGACAAAAAATAAGTTGCAGCATTTTTTAAATATGTTGCAAAGATTTCAGATAGAAGCACAAACAAAAAATGCTTTTGAAATTGCCGAATTGGTGCTAAAACAAACTCAGTTAGTAAAAGATTTACAAAAAGATGGTACACCAGAAGGGGTAAGTAAAGTAGAAAATGTACAAGAATTACTTAACGGAATTAAAGATTTTATTACTGATAAAATAGAAACAGGAGAAGATGCTAGTTTAACTGCTTTTTTAGAAGATGTAGCCTTGGCAACCGATTTTGATTCAGAAAATAAAGACGATGCACCACGTGTTTCTTTAATGACAGTTCATTTGTCTAAAGGACTCGAATATCCATATATATATATTGTTGGTTTGGAGGAAAATTTATTTCCATCAGCAATGAGTATGAATACCAGAAGTGAGTTAGAAGAAGAACGTAGATTGTTTTATGTAGCACTAACCAGAGCAGAAAAACAAGTCTATTTAAGTTACGCACAAACCCGTTACCGATGGGGGAAACTTATAGATGCAGAACCGAGTAGATTTATTGAAGAAATAGACGAAAAATATATAGCATACATTACACCTAAACAACCAAAAAGAGCAGTAAATCGTTTTATAGATGATGATATTTTTGATACATTACCCTCTAAAATTCGTTTTCAAAAACCCATTAAAAAGAAAATAAAAGAGTTTCAGGAAAAAAAACAATTCATTTCGCCTAAAAACCTTAAAAAAGTATCACAAACTATAATAAGTGCCAATTTACTTAGGTCAGATATTGTGGTAGGTACCATTGTAGAGCACGATAGGTTTGGTACAGGTGAGGTACTGAGTTTAGAAGGAAAAGGATCTAATAAAAAAGCAGAAATTAAGTTTGATAGAGTAGGGAAAAAGAAACTCTTATTACAATTTGCTAAGTTAAAAGTAGTTAGATGATTTTTTATCAAGAAACCTTTATCTTTTTAACACTTTTATTCTAGAAAGTACAGTCTTGATTGAGTTTAAAAATAAAAGAAACAAATAGAAATAGATATAATGAAATGATTGACAAAATTAAATTAATAAAAAAAATGATATTATATTTACAAACCTAAAAATTAATAAAAACAAAAAAAATGAAGAAAATTTTTATATTGCTATTACTTGGAGTAACTATAATAAGTACCGCACAAGAATCTGTACTATTAAGAATAAACTATAAAAAAGGAAATAAATATCTTATTAAAATGGATATGAATAATGATATGGGAAGTATGGGGTTTATGAATATGAAAACAGAGATGGAATCTAATATTACTGATGTTAAGGATACTATTTTTGAAACTGTAATGAGTTTTAAAAGAGTTTCTATGGATATGATACAACAAGGTATAACAATGTCCTATGATTCTAATAAAAAAGAAAGTGAATTAGATGAAAGAGGAAGAGTATTAAAGGCACAAATAGAGCCTATGTTAAAAATGTTTATTACATCAAAGATAGATATTTTTGGTAAGGTTCTAGAAACTAAAGTAGAGCCTAATTTACCAAGTTCTAGTAAATTTTCAGAACAATCTAATAGTGTAGTATATCCAAAAAAAGCTGTAAAAGTAGGAGATATTTGGACTGCCGAAAAAGATAAACAGGGTATGAAAATAAATTTTATATACACTGTTAAATCTATTACTAAAGAAAATGTAAACGTAGATTTATCGGGTAAAATTTCTGGTGTAGGAATAGGTAAAGTTTCAGGAAATATGAAAATAGATAGAAGTATTGGCATTCCTACAGTTTTTAATATGAATATGGATATTTCTACCAATGGTATAAATATTAAAACAACCATAAAAATGATTACAACAAAAATATAAGGCTTTTATTTAATACCAACGTTTTTTCTTCTTTTTAGAAGCTTTAGATTTACGTCCTTTTTTGTACTTACTACCTTTCTTTTTGTGTACCATAGGTTTCACTTTTGGGTCTAATAGATATGGATGTTCTTTAACAGAAATAGGTTGTAGTATCAATTTTTGAATATCTATAATGTATTTCTTTTCATCAGCAGCACAAAAGGAGTAAGAAGCACCTAATTTTCCTGCTCTTGCAGTTCTTCCTATTCTATGTACATAAATCTCTGGCACATTAGATATATCAAAATTTATAACCCCATCTACATCAGATATGTCAAGTCCTCTAGAGGCTACATCTGTAGCAATTAGAATATTTACTTGTTTATTTTTAAATTTCCCTAAAGCTTCTTGTCTTGCAGATTGAGTTTTATCGCCATGAATACTAGTAACATTATATTCGTTTTTTAGTAAAGTTTTTTCTAATTTATCTACACCAAATTTGGTGCGCCTAAAAATAAGAATTCTTCCTTTTATAGTGTTTCTTAGTAAGTGTAAACACAGTTCTATTTTTTTTTGTTTGGGTACATAATACAAATGTTGAGAAATACCTTTTGCCGTAGAAGATTGTGGTGACACTGCAATATTTTCTGGATTGTTTAATATTGTTTTAGCTAGAGAAACTACTTTTAAAGGCATTGTTGCAGAAAATAATAACGTTTGCTTGTTTTTTGGACACAAACGCTCTATTTTTCTAATATCATCTATAAAACCCATGTCTAGCATTAAATCGGCTTCGTCTAAAACCAAAGTTTCAATACAATCTAAGTTTACATAGTCTTGTTTATGTAAATCTAATAATCTACCTGGGGTAGCAATTAAAATATCAATACCTTTTTTTAACCTATCTTTTTGGGATTCAATAGAAGTGCCACCATATAAAACAGTGCTTCTTAGGTTGGTATATTTACTGTAAGCTGTAAAATTTTCTTCAATTTGTATCGCTAACTCTCTTGTTGGGCTTACAACTAACGCTCTAATTTTTTTTTCATTTTTAGAGCTATCTTGTTTGTAAAATAACAATTGTAAAATGGGTAGGGCATATGCGGCAGTTTTTCCTGTACCAGTTTGTGCAGTAGCAATTATGTCTTTCTTATCAAGAATTAAAGGTATTGTTTTCTCTT